>JBBKXO010000082.1:0-29708 GCA_037969525.1 Burkholderiales bacterium
TTGCCGCTGCCGGTGATGCCCCATAGCAGCAATGCCTGGTAGGTTCCGAGAGCTTCACAAATTGCTGCCGTCGCTGACGCCTGCTCCGCAGTAAGCTGGGGTCCGGCAGCCGTAGTGCCAGCGTTCGCAACGGCTGCTTCTGGCGCGACCGGACGCACCCAATTCTGGGCGACGAAGGCCTTGAGTGCATTGCGTGTTGCAGCGCCAGCCGTGCAGATCGTCGCATGGGTGACGACACCCTGGCTTTGCAGCATGGCCAGTAACCCGCGCTGCGCCCTCGCTCGCGGTGGCAAGGCATCCACGGTCAGCGCGTTCCCGGTCGGTGTCAGGCCATAGGCTGCTGGCGTTTGCTGGGTGGTGCGCACGCGGCGTAATGCGGCAGGTATGGAGGCCAGAATGACACTGCCCAGCGGGTGTACGTAATAATCAGCGGCAAATTCCAGCAAATGCAGATCGGTGCGTCGCAGCAGCGGAGTATCGTCCAATACCGAAATCGCCCGCCGCAGTTTTTCTTCCGGTGCTGCGCTGACGTCCGGCTTGCCGACGATGATACCGATTAGCTTCTGCCGGCCGAAGGGTACCAGCACCCGCTTGCCGATGTGCGCTGCCGGGTCATCGCAGCGGTAATCGAAGAGGCGCGCCAATGGCACATCAAGTGCTACGCGGATCAGGCTCATCTCAGGATTCGGAAAGTTAGCTCACAGAGTTCAACTGGATATTCGGAAACCCGGTTAACTTGTTTGTCAGCAAAGATTTTTTGCGATTTTGGGCTGTGGATAATCCTGTTGATTAATCACAGCGTTGTCTCAGTTTGGCGCCCACCGTCTGGGGTGGCTACGGGCCTGCTTTCGCACAACATAGAAAATATCAATAAAATCAATAGGTTATACTAAATCAAAGAATGCGGGCTGGGCAGCAACCACATAACATCGCTAACCCCTTGCTGTGCATAAGCTTTTTGCGACTTATGCCTTGGTTATATCAGCGTGAGGCGCGACTCAGGTCGTGCACGGCGTCCACTAAGACCCCGACATGTTCGGGTGGCGTGAATTGCGAGATGCCATGACCCAGATTGAACACATGTCCCGGTCCCGGTCCGTACTGGCGCAACACGGCCTCGACTTGGGCGCTAATGACGGCGGGCGTGCTGAACAGCACGGCAGGATCCAGGTTGCCCTGCAGCGCCACCTGATCACCGATGCGCTGACGGGCGGCGCCCAGGTTGACGGTCCAGTCCAGTCCCACGGCATTGCAACCGATGGCGGCGATGTCTTCCAGCCACAGGCCCCCGCCTTTGGTGAATACGATGTTGGGTATGGTTTGTCCATTCCACTCGCGATGCAGGCCGGAGATGACGCGACGCAGGTATTCGAGAGAGAATTCGCGATAGGCTGCGTCGGACAGCGCGCCGCCCCAGGTGTCGAAAACCATGACAGCCTGTGCGCCGGCTTCGATCTGTGCGTTGAGATAGGCAATGACTGCACGGGCATTGATATCCAGCACATGGTGCAGCAGCTCAGGACGGGCATAGAGCATGCTCTTGATGGTGCGAAAATCGTCGCTGCCACCACCTTCAATCATGTAACAGGCCAGCGTGTAAGGGCTGCCTGAGAAACCGATGAGCGGCACTTTGTTGTCCAGCGCCTGGCGGATCTGCTTTACGGCATCAAGCACATACCCAAGTGTGGCCCCTATATCCGGCACGGCGAGTTTGCGGATTGCTGATTCCTCGCGCAGCGGGTGTTTGAATTTAGGGCCCTCACCTTCAACGAAATACAATCCCAGACCCATGGCGTCGGGAACAGTCAGTATGTCTGAAAACAGTATGGCGGCATCAAGGTTGAACCGCGCCAGTGGCTGCAGCGTGACTTCAGTGGCCAGATCAGGGTTTTTTGCGAGGGCGAGAAAGCTGCCCGCGCGTTTGCGCGTCGCGTTGTATTCCGGCAGATAACGTCCGGCCTGACGCATGATCCATACCGGCGTGTAGGGTGTCGGCTGCCGCAGCAAGGCGCGGAGCAGCGTGTCGTTCTTAAGAGGTGTTGGCTGAACCAATGGATTTTCGTGGGTGTAAACCCGCTCCGTCTGGGGAGTATGGGGGGAGGCGGAACCTCCCCTTATCTGTAATTACAAATCTGGAGTCAGGAATTGCCACGATTTATCGTGGCAATTCCGTAGATCCCATCAGGAATTGGTCAACCGACCTCGCGCACTGGCGGCCTTCGCGTATCGCCCAAACAACCAGCGACTGGCCGCGCCGCATATCGCCCGCGGCAAATACCTTGGGCACGGAAGTCTGGTAATTCTCGGTGTCGGCTTTGACATTGCTGCGGCTATCTTTTTCCACGCCCAGCTGCTGTAACAAGCCGTCCGGCACCGGCCCGATGAAACCCATAGCCAGCAGCACCAGATCGGCCTTGATGGTGAACTCAGATCCAGGTACCTCGCGCATCCGGCCATCCTTCCATTCAACCCGAGCAGCGATAAGCTTCTCGACCTTGCCGTTCTTGCCCTCGAAGCGTTTTGTAGCTACGGCCCAGTCGCGCTGGCAGCCCTCCTCGTGAGAACTCGAGGTACGCAGCTTGATCGGCCAGTATGGCCATACCAGCGATTTGTTTTCCTGCTCCGGCGGCTGGGGCAGCAGTTCAAATTGGGTCACCGATGCGGCGCCATGCCGGTTGGACGTGCCGACACAGTCCGATCCGGTGTCTCCGCCGCCAATGACTACGACATGCTTGCCGGTGGCCTTGATCTGTCCGGGGACTTTGTCCCCTGCGACCACCTTGTTCTGCTGAGGCAGGAAATCCATGGCGTAATGAACGCCATTCAATTCACGGCCCGGTACCGGCAGATCACGAGGCTGCTCGGCGCCGCCGGACATGACCACGGCGTCAAATTCATCGACCAGCTGCTGTGCAGGCACCGAAACGCCTACGTTCTGATTAACGAGGAACTCCACGCCCTCCGCCTGCATTTGCTCGACGCGGCGGTCGATCAGATGTTTCTCCATTTTGAAGTCCGGGATGCCATAGCGCAGCAGGCCGCCGATGCGGTCGGTTTTTTCGAAGACCACCACGGAGTGGCCTGCGCGCGCCAATTGCTGTGCGCAGGCGAGCCCCGCCGGGCCCGATCCAACGACGGCGATCCGTTTGCCGGTTTTTGACAGCGCCGGCAGCGGTTGGACCCACCCCGACTCCCAGCCCTTGTCGATGATGCCGTGCTCGATGGACTTGATGCCGACAGGATCATTGTTGATGTTCAGTGTGCAAGCCGCTTCACAGGGAGCCGGGCAGACGCGACCAGTAAACTCGGGGAAGTTATTGGTTGAATGCAGTGTGTCCAGCGCACGCTGCCAATCCTGTTTGTATACCAGGTCGTTCCAGTCAGGAATGATGTTGTTGACCGGGCAGCCGCTCATGCAGAACGGTGTACCGCAGTCCATACATCGTGCACCCTGGACGCCAGCGGCCTCGTCGGAAAGGTGTTGCGTGAATTCGTTCCAGTGCTTCAGCCGTTCCTGCGGCCGTTCGGCGGCTTCATGCAGCCTTTCGAATTCCAGAAATCCTGTTACTTTTCCCATGGTTCCAACCCCTGAAACATCACGCCCGTGACGGGCAAAAGTAATTGTTGCGCTGTCCAGCCGGCTTCACGCTGCTATTTTTTTACCGTTTGCCGCCAGTTCGGCCAGAGCGCGGCGGTACTCATTCGGAAACACCTTCACGAACTTGCTGCGGGCCGTTGCCCAGTTGGCAAGGATTTGCTGCGCGCGTGCGCTGCCGGTCAGACGCGCATGGTTCTGGATAAAGCCCTTGGCAATTGCCTCGTCAGCCCGGCCCATATGCCAGATGTCCCGCGCTACCTTGGCATCCTGTTCCACCTCGGTAAGCAGCGGCTCGAGCTTGACCATTGCCGTGTTGCAGTACGAGACGAAGCTGCTGTCCTCGTCATAGACGTAGGCAATGCCGCCGGACATGCCGGCCGCAAAATTGCGTCCCGTCGTGCCGAGCACGACCACGGTACCGCCAGTCATGTACTCGCAGCAATGATCACCTACGCCCTCGACCACTGCGTGAGCACCGGAATTGCGAACGGCAAATCGTTCGCCGGCTACACCGCGGAAGTAAGCTTCTCCGGCAATCGCGCCGTAGAGCACGACGTTGCCGGTAATGATGTTTTGGGCTGGGTCGCCGCGGAATTTCGGTGATGGCTGCACGATGATATGGCCGCCGGACAATCCCTTGCCACAGTAGTCATTGGTGTCGCCTATCAATTCCAGGGTAATGCCGCGCGACAAGAATGCTCCCAGGCTTTGTCCGGCTGAGCCGGCAAAGCGCACGTGGATGGTGTCATCGGGAAGTCCGTCGTGGCCATAACGCTTGGCAATTTCTCCAGAGAGCATGGTGCCGGCCGTGCGGTTGACGTTGCGGATCGGCATGTCTATCGCGACCTTTTCTCCGCGCTCCAGTGCCGGTGCTGCCAGTTCAATAAGCCGATGGTCCAGCGCCTTGTCGAGTCCGTGATTTTGCGATTCGATATGGAAGCGCGCAACTTCGGGGCCGATCAGCGGCTGGTGGAAAATGCGGCTGAAGTCGAGTCCGCGCAGTTTCCAGTGCTCGATACCCTTGCGGGTGTCAAGCAGGTCCGCGCGGCCAATCAGATCATTAAACTTGCGGATGCCGAGCCGGGCCATCAGTTCGCGGATTTCCTCGGCGACGAAGAAAAAATAGTTGATGACGTGTTCGGGCTTGCCGGCAAATTTCCTGCGTAGTACCGGGTCCTGCGTTGCCACACCCACCGGACAGGTGTTGAGATGGCATTTGCGCATCATGATGCAGCCCTCGGCAACCAGCGGCGCCGTGGCAAAACCAAATTCGTCTGCACCCAGCAGTGCCCCTACAATGACATCACGCCCGGTTTTCATCTGACCATCGACCTGGACAGCAATGCGTCCGCGCAGCTGGTTCAATACCAGCGTCTGCTGTGTTTCCGCCAGGCCGAGTTCCCATGGCGTGCCGGCGTGCTTGATCGATGACCAGGGGCTCGCACCGGTGCCGCCGTCGTGGCCGGAAATGGTCACATGATCAGCCTTGGCCTTGGCCACGCCCGCGGCCACGGTGCCGACGCCTACTTCGGAAACCAGCTTGACGCTGATGGAGGCGTCGGTGTTGATGTTCTTCAGGTCATGAATCAGTTGTGCCAGATCTTCAATTGAATAGATGTCGTGATGAGGGGGCGGTGAAATCAGCTCTACCCCGGGAGTCGAAAAACGGATATCAGCTATATATTCCGAGACTTTACGGCCCGGTAGTTGCCCGCCTTCCCCCGGTTTCGCACCCTGGGCCATCTTGATCTGGATTTGCTCTGCACTTGCCAGATATTCGGCGGTGACGCCGAAGCGGCCGGAGGCGACCTGCTTGATTTTCGATTTCATCGAATCGCCTTCCAACAGCTCGATGTCGCGCTCGACGCGGTTTTTTCCCAGCCGCGACATCAGCGTTTCACCGGCCTTGACCGGTGCAAAGCGCTTGCGATCTTCCCCGCCTTCCCCGGTGTTGGATTTGCCACCGATGCGGTTCATTGCTACAGCCAGTGTGGTGTGCGCCTCGGTCGAGATTGACCCCAGGGACATCGCTCCGGTGGAAAAACGTTTGACGATTTCTGTCGCCAGCTCAACTTCCTCAATCGGCACTGGCTTGCACTGTTCGAAGCGGAATTCAAACAGTCCGCGGAACGTCATATGCCGCGTCGACTGGTCGTTGATGAGTTCCGCATATTCCCGATAAGTCGCTGCACTATTGGCGCGCACCGCGTGCTGCAGCTTGGCAATGGTGTCCGGGGTCCACATGTGTTCTTCACCGCGAACTCGCCAGGCATATTCGCCGCCCGCATCAAGGGCTCCCGCAAGGACTGGATCTCCGCTGAAGGCGCTGCGGTGGGTGCGTATCGCTTCTTCAGCAACTTCAAATATGCCGATGCCGCCGACGTTGGATGCTGTGCCGGTGAAATACTTGTCTATCAGCGGGCGTGACAAGCCTATGGCTTCGAATATCTGCGCGCCGGTGTAGGACATGTAAGTCGAAATGCCCATTTTCGACATGACTTTGCGCAAGCCCTTGCCGACAGCCTTGACGAAATTCCGGATGGCCTTGTGGCCGTCGATGTCTGCCCCCAGCTGGCCGGTATCCGCAATCTGCAGCACGGTTTCCAGCGCGAGATAGGGATGTACTGCTTCGGCGCCGTAGCCGCCAAGCAGCGCAAAATGGTGTACTTCGCGCGCCGATCCGGTTTCAACGACCAGCCCTGCGCTGGTGCGCAGGCCCTTGTCGACCAGATGTTGGTGGATGGTGGACAGCGCGAGCAGCGCGGGAATCCCCACATGATCGCGATTGACCTTGCGGTCGGAGATGATAATGATCGAGTAACCGATGCGTACCGCGTCCTCGGCCTGCGCTGCAAGACTGGCGAGGCGTGCTTCGATGGCTTCCTTGCCCCATGCCACGGGATAGCTGATGTCCAGCTCAAAAGACTTGAACTTGCCGTCGGTGTAGCTATCGATGTTGCGGATTTTTTCCATTTCGAAAAAATCGAGCACCGGCTGGCTGACCTCGAGGCGGATCGGCGGGTTCGTCTCCTCAATGCCGAGCAGATTCGGTTTGGGTCCAATGAACGAAGTCAGCGAGGTAACAAGTTCCTCGCGTATCGGATCAATTGGCGGGTTTGTCACCTGCGCGAACAGCTGTTTGAAATACTGATAGAGGTTTTTGTTCTTGCTGGACAACACCGCGGGGGGTGAGTCATTGCCCATGGACCCGATGGGCTCTTCACCATTCGACGCCATTGGCATCAGCAGGAACTTCAAATCTTCCTGTGAATAACCAAATGCCTGCTGTCGATCCAGCAACGGCACTTCGCTGCGCTCGGGCTGCGGCTTCTGGCTTTCAACGTCGTCGAGTTTGACGCGTATGCGCTCCATCCACTCGACATAGGGCTTGCTCGACGCCAGCGATTCTTTCAATTCGGCGTCATCAATGATGCGGCCTTTTTCGAGATCGACCAGGAACATCTTGCCGGGCTGCAAACGCCATTTCTTGATAATTTTTTCTTCAGGGATGGGCAGGCAGCCGCACTCGGAACCCATGATCACCAGGTCGTCGTCAGTCACGATATAGCGCGCCGGACGCAAGCCATTGCGGTCCAATGTTGCGCCAATCTGGCGTCCGTCGGAGAAGGCAATGGCTGCGGGGCCATCCCAGGGCTCCATCATCGCCGCATGGTATTCGTAAAACGCGCGACGACTCGGGTCCATCAACGTGTGGCCTTCCCAGGCCTCGGGAATCATCATCATTACTGCCTGGGCGATGGAGTAGCCGCCCATCACCAGCAGTTCCAACGCATTGTCGAAAGATGCAGAATCCGACTGGCCGGGGTAAATCACCGGCCACAATTTGTCTAGATCCTTGCCTAGCACCAGACTGGAGATTGCACCTTGACGCGCGCGCACCCAGTTCACGTTACCGCGCAGGGTGTTGATTTCGCCGTTGTGGGCGATCATGCGGAAGGGGTGGGCCAGATCCCAGGTCGGGAAAGTGTTGGTGGAGAAGCGCTGATGCACCAACGCCAGAGCAGACACGATGCGTGGATCCTGCAGATCTTTGTAGTAGGTGCCCACCTGTGACGGAAGCAGCATGCCCTTGTAGACGATGGTGCGCGCCGACATCGACGGCACCCAGAATTCCGTGCCATGGGCGAGTTTCAGTGCGCGAATCGCGTGGCCCGCACTCTTGCGTATCACATAGAGTTTTCGTTCTAGGGCATCGGTGACGCGGATGGCGGCGCTGCGTCCGATGAACACCTGGCGGATAACCGGTTCGACTTTCTTCACCGACTCCCCGAGATCTTCGCTGTCGACCGGAACATCGCGCCAGCCGATCAGATTTTGTCCTTCGTCCTTGATCGCGCGCTCGATTTCGTATTCGCAGGCGAGACGAGATGCAGGTTCACGCGGCAAAAACACCATGCCAATGCCGTATTGGCCGGCAGGGGGCAATTTGATGCCTTGCGCAGCCATTTCCTCGCGGAAAAAGGTGTCTGGTATCTGGATCAGGATGCCCGCGCCGTCCGAAGCCTTGGGGTCTGCGCCCACTGCGCCGCGATGCGTCAGGTTGCGCAAAATGGTCAGACCCTGATCGACAATGTCGTGACTTTTCTTGCCCTTGATGTTGGCGACAAAACCTACGCCGCAGGCGTCATGTTCATGTTCCCCGTCATATAGGCCTTGGGGTTCCGGCAGATTTGGGTGAGCCATCGGCAGCCTCGTAAAAAACATTATGATAATCAACAGGTTGCGCGCCAATTGCTGCGGCGCCGCAAGCCGGCGCTATCAACGATCTGAATGCAGAGCGAAACCGGATAAGTCTACCTGCATCAAGGGGTTGGTTCAACTGCGTGCGGCGTTAAAGCCGCGAGAAAATCTCAGCTGACGTCGATAGCAAACAAACGCCGATGCTCGACGATGGCGTAACGGTCGGTCATTCCGGCGATGTAATCAGCGATTGCCCGTGGTGTATCTGCCTGTGCCCTGGACTGGAATTCCGGGGGTAACAGACCAGGTTCAGCCAGAAAGGCTTGGAACAGGTCGGTGATAATCCGGCGTGCCTTGCTGCTCATTCGGGATACGCGGTAATGGCGGTAGAGATTGATGCGCAGGAATTGTTTCAACTCTGCCTGCTCTTTCTGGATGCGCTCCGAGAAGCGGATCATCGGCGGAGCGCGCCGGACGTCTTCCAACGATGCAGGTGCAAAGTCGCGGATGGTGGCTGCGCTTTGCCGAATCAGGTCGGTAACCAGGGTATCGATCATCCGGCGCACAGTCTCGTGCACCAGTCGTCGCCCATCAATTTTGGGGAAATCGCGCAGCGCAGCTTTCAGGTGGCGTTTGAAAATAGCGGTCCCGGACAGCTGTTCAATCTCCAGTAAGCCGGAACGCAGTCCGTCGTCAACGTCGTGATTGTTGTAGGCGATCTCATCAGCGAGATTGGCGATCTGTGCCTCCAACCCGGGGCGCTGACGCTTAATGAAGCGCTCGCCGACGTCACCTAGTGCACGTGCGTTTTTCAGGGAGCAGTGTTTGAGTATGCCTTCGCGGGTTTCAAACGTGAGGTTGAGTCCATCGAAGGCGCCATATCTTTGTTCCAGCACGTCGACTACGCGCAGCGACTGCAGATTGTGTTCGAAGCCGCCATAGGGTTTCATGCAGGCATTCAATGCATCCTGCCCGGTATGACCGAATGGCGTATGTCCCAGATCATGTGCCAGGGCGATGGCCTCGGTCAGATCTTCATCGAGGCGCAGGTGACGCGCAACGGAACGTCCGATTTGCGCGACTTCCAGACTGTGTGTCAGGCGCGTGCGAAACAGATCGCCTTCATGATTGACAAAAACCTGGGTCTTGTATTCCAGACGGCGAAATGCTGTTGAGTGAATGATGCGATCACGGTCTCGCTGATACTCACTGCGCCCTCGTGGCGGCGGTTCGCGGAATCGCCGGCCTCGCGAACCGGCTGGCACGGCGGCATATGGCGCCAGATCAGATGGCATCGACACCCTCGCCATCCAGCACAGCACTCAAGGCATCCAGGGGCACGGCTGCAGTGATGAAGGCGTCGCCGATGCCCTTTAGCAGAACAAAACGAACTTTGCCGTTTTCAACCTTCTTGTCATGCCCCATCAGATCAAGGTAACGGGAAACGCCCAAGCGCGGTCCCCGTATAGGCAGGTGAGCGCGGACCAGCAAATTTGATATGCGCGTGATGCATTCTGCGTTAACCAAACCCATATGTCTTGAAACTCTAGTTGCGATAACCATACCTGCAGCGACAGCCTCACCGTGCAGCCATTTCCCGTATCCCAGGCCTGATTCTATGGCGTGTCCGAACGTGTGACCGAAATTAAGCAGTGCGCGTACGCCTTCCTCGCGCTCGTCACGCGCCACAATGGCGGCCTTGTTGCGGCATGAAACTTCGATGGCATGAGTCAGTGCCTTCGAATCGCGCGCGATCAGTTTGTCCATGTTTGCCTCAAGCCATTCGAAAAAAGCGGGGTCCCCGATCAGCCCATATTTGATGATTTCAGCTAGCCCTGCTGAAAGTTCGCGGTTCGGTAAAGTTTTCAGTGCGTCGGTGTCGGCGATGACTGCTCGGGGTTGGTAAAAAGCGCCAATCATGTTTTTGCCGAGCGGGTGGTTGATCGCCGTCTTGCCGCCGACCGATGAATCCACCTGGGCGAGCAGGGTGGTGGGCACCTGAATAAAGGGCGCGCCACGCTGGAATGTTGCAGCGGCAAATCCAACCAGATCTCCAATCACGCCGCCGCCCAGCGCGATCAGCGTGGTCTTGCGCTCGGCGCGATGCGTCAGCAGCGCATCGAAGACCTGGTTGAGTGTGCGCCAGTCCTTGAATTCTTCGCCGTCGGGCAGTATGACTGATTCAACGGCCACATTTTGTGCCGCAAGGCTTGCTGACAGTGCGTTCAGATAGAGGGGGGCGACTACCTCGTTGGTGATGATTACCGCCTTGGGCTGAGCCAGGTGCCGCGCGATGAGTTCGCCCCGGGCCAGCAAACCCGGGCCGATTAGTATCGGATAGCTACGGTCAGCCAGACTAAGCGTCAGCGTGGTAACGGATTCCTTCGAAGCCATGGTGTAAATGTCCTCAGACTGGCGTGTGATGGATGCCTTGGTCAAACTCGGTGAGCAGCTTCTGGATGTGAGATGTCAGGTTGCCCACGCTCTGTGCTCCGGTGTCGACCACCAGATCGGCAACCTCTGCATACAAGGGATCGCGCTGTGCGTGCAGTGATTTTAGAACTTCCAGTGGGTTCGGTGCCTGTAGCAGAGGTCGGTTACGATCCCGCCGCGTGCGGCGCCACAAATCTGCCGGTGTGGCGCGCAGGTAAATTACCCGGCCGTGCTTTTTCAACAACGCGCGATTTGTGGAAGATAGCACTGCGCCGCCGCCGGTAGCGAGAATGATGCCGTGCATGGCGGTCAGTTTTTCAATTATTTTTTCCTCGCGGGCGCGGAAACCGGGCTCACCCTCAATGTCGAATATGACCGGAATCTTGACGCCGGTGGCGGTTTCGATCTCGACATCGGTATCGTAGAAGTCCTTGTGCATACGCTTGGCAAGCATGCGTCCCACGGAAGTTTTGCCGGCACCCATCAGACCGACCAGAAAAATATTGTCCGGATCAGCCGGGTGATCTTCAATTGTTCTCTCGTGTTGCGACATGTGGTGATTCTAACGGAAGCCGCCCGGCGATTGAGTCCTGCGCCACAGGCAAACAAAAAGGGCGGCGCCATGGCGCCGCCCCAGATGAAGATTCCGCAAGTCAGCGTAACGCACCGCCCTCTTTAAGGATTTTCGGTGAGATGAAAATCAGCAGTTCGCGCCGGTCATCCACGCGTTGATTGTTCTTGAACAGGAATCCCACATACGGGATATCGCCAAGCACCGGCACCTTGGTCGTCGTCGAGCGTTCGTCCTGAGTATATATACCGCCAATGACTACGGTGCCGCCATTTTCAACCAGCACTTCAGTTACGACCTGCTTGGTGTCGATGGCAGGCCCAGACAGCGTATTCTGACCAACGCTGTCTTTGTTGACCCGCAAGTTCATGATTACATCGTCGTTCGGAGTAATCTGCGGCTTGACTTTGAGCGACAAGGTGGCCTTACGGAAAGCGACGGAGGTTGCACCGCTCGAGGTGGCCTGCTGGTATGGAATTTCCGTGCCTTGTTCAATAGTTGCTTCGACCTTGTCGGCAGTAATGACGCGCGGGCTGGAAATGATCTTGCCTTTGCCGTCGGCCTGCAAAGCAGAGAGTTCGAGATTCAGGAATCTGGTGCTCTTGTCGTTGAAAAGCAGGAACGAAAACACTCCAGGATTGGCGCCGGACAGACCCTGCGCCGGCAGGTTGACAGACAGCGCGTCAGTATTGGAGCTGCCCGCCGTACTCGTTGCACCTAAGCTACCGCCGAATGCCCCGCGAGTGCCGCCGCCGCCGCTGCCAATCTTGAAGCCTGTGGCAGTCGTATCGTTATAGCCGAGACGCGCACCCAGGTTGCGGCTAAAGGTGTCATTGGCTTCGACGATACGCGATTCGATCATTACCTGGCGCACCGGGATGTCGACTTGCTTTAGCAGTTTGCGGATTTCCTCCAGGCGGGGCGGAGTATCCTGGACAAACACGATGTTGGTTCGTACATCAACAACCGCGCTGCCGCGCTTGGACAGAATTTTCTGGCCCGGATCAGAAAGCAATTTCTGGAAATCGGCGGCTTTCTGGTAGTTCACCTGCATGCTCTCGGTGCGCAGCGGTTCGAGATCTGAAATCTGTGCACGGGCTTCGAGCGCGAGTTTTTCACGGGTGGCCAATTCGTCGCGCGGGGCAATCCAGACCACATTGCCGGTCTTGCGCATATCCAGCCCCTTGCTTTGCAGAATAATGTCCAGCGCCTGATCCCAGGGAACGTCCTTCAAACGCAAAGTCAGACTGCCGCCGACGGTGTCGCTGGTGATTACATTGAGACCGGTGAACTCAGCAATAACCTGAAGGACTGCGCGAACTTCAACATTCTGGAAATTAAGCGATAGCTTCTCACCGGAGAATCCTTGCTGTACCAGACGGTTCGGATCTTCAACTAACTTCTTAACCTCGAGGATAAAGCGGTTGTCCGTTTGGTATGCCGAGTGCTCCCAGGCGCCGCGCGGCGTAATCACCATGCGCGTATTGCTGCCTTGAGTGAAGGTTTCGATGGTGTCTACCGGTGTGCCGAAATCTACAACATCAAGGCGACGCTCCAAATTCTTGGGAACCGCCGTGTTGAGAAAATCAATAATCAGCGAACGGCCCTGGGTGCGCATATCGATACCAACCTGATTATCAGACAGGTCAACCAACACGCGGCCTTCACCGGATTGTCCGCGCCGGAAGTCGATGTCGCGAAGGCTGTGTTTGCCGTCGCCCGGCGCAGCCGGTGCAAAGGACTGCGCAACTGGCGCCGCCGAGGCACCGGCCGATGCCGCGCTCCCCAGTGTAATCAGTATTACGTTACCCTCGATTTTTGCGTCATAGCCGAGGGGTCGTGCGACTTCAAGAACGAGGCGCGAGCGGTTGCCTGCCTGTACGATATTGATGCGACGGACATCTCCCTCACCCACCTCCTGCACGCTTTTGCCAGATCCGTTGGTGGTGTTTGGAAAATCAAAGGCTATGCGCGGAGGATTGTTGACCGCGAAGCTTGCAGGAGTCGCGGAAGGCGCGCTCTTGAGCGTAATTTTGACCAGCGTAGTGCCACCTTGCTGACCGGAGACATTTACAGCCTCAATGCTGTTCTGGGCGTAGCCGGTAGTTGCCATCAGGGCAAAACCTGCCACGGTCACCAGACCAGAAAGACGCGTCATAAACTTGATAAGCTGAATCATTTCCTTGCCTCCTGTTCTTGCAGTAGCAGCGCCTGGTCTTTTTCTTCCCAGTTGCCGCCACTGTCCTGAACAATTTCCTTGAGTTTGATGTCCGTTTCAGTAATGCCCATAATCCGGCCAAAATTCTGACCTAGATAATTGCCCGAAGTAACGCGGTAGAGCCCCTTGTCCGGCGCCTGAACTAACGCGAAATAATTGCCTTTCTGCTGCAGAGTTCCGACCATTTTCAGATTTTCCAGCGGAAACGCCTCAAGCGCTTCGCGTGGACGGTTGAAATCAGGTTGTAATCCGCCTTTGGCGGTTGACTTGGGCGGTTCAATCTTGCGCGGCTTGAATGGGTCTGTCAGATCGTAGGCGTTATAGGCAAACGCTTCATAGGGCTTGACCTCAGGCAACGGCGGTATGCGACCGCCCGGAAGTTTGTCGGATTCTTTGACGAACTCCCGCAGATCCGAGTGTTCTTCCCCGCCGCAGGCGCTCAGCGCCAACGAGCCTATGGCGATAATAATCAGTGCCCTGAAGTTCATTTGCGAGCTCCGGCAGGTTTGGCCGATTTTCGCTGCGCTGCCGTCTCGCTTTCGTCGAGATAGCGGAATGTCTTCGCGGTAGCGTCCAGCGTCAGTCCATTAGTCCCCGCGACAAGAGAAATATCATTCAACGTAACAATTCGGGACAGCCGGCCGATATCGCTCGCGAATGCACCCAGATCGTGATAATTGCCTGTGACGCGGACGGCGATCGGCAGCTCGGCATAAAACTCCTTGATGGTTTCCTGTGCTTCCGGACGAAACAATTCGAACTGGAGACCGCGGCCGAGACCGGCCTGGTTAATGTCGGTCAACAAGGCATCCATTTCCGGTTTTCCGGGAAGCTGCTTTAAAAGTGCGCCGAATTGCGACTCAATATCCACCAATTGCTTGCGGTAGGCAGGTAGATCAATCGCTTGTTTCTTCTTGCTGATGAAGGTGGTCCGGAGCTGCTCTTCCTTCGCTTTGGCACCTTCGATCTGATTGAGCTGGTCCTGCCAGTCAAACCAGTAGCTGGCGAACACCAAGGCGGCGAGCAGCAGTAGTAGCACACCGAACTTGGGCAGGATCGGCCAACTGCCAATCTTGTTAGGGTCTAGTCTTTTGAGTTCGTCCAAAGTCATGATTTAGCCCTTCCTGCCGGCCTTTTTATCGTCCGATACGGCGCGCGTGACGTCGATGTTCATGGTGAACTCGTTGATACGCTGACCGCCCTGAACGGACGCTTTGATTTCAACAAGGTTGGCATTCTTAAGATACTGCGAACCTTCCAGATTGCGCATCAGGGTGGAAACGCGGGCTTGTGATTGCGTATATCCGCTGATCGTCACTTTTGAGCCTTGCTGCTTGAGGGACCTCAGGTACATGCCGTCCGGAAGCTGCCGCACCATCTGATCCAGCAAATGCACAACCTCAGCGCGGTTGTCCTGCAGCGTTTCCACAACCTGCTTGCGTTTCAGCAGTGCCGCAGTCTGTTCCTTCAGTTTGTTGATCTCGGCGATTTCCTTGTCGAGCTTGACTATTTCGCTCTGCAAATAGCTGTTCCGGGCCTGCTGGTTGGTCAGCACTCCATCGAGATAAGTGTGCACGCTGAACCAGACAGCAATGCCGGTGGTGGCAACAACCGCCAGCATGAGAATAAACTGCTGCTGCTGCCGCTTTCGCCGCATCTCGCGATGCGGCAGGAGATTGATCCTTGGCATCATTTGTCAAATCTCCTTATCGCCAGACCGCAGGCAACCATCAGCGAGGGGGCATCCTGCGCCAGAGCCTTGGTACGTATGCGCGACGACAGCGCCATGTTGGAAAACGGGTTTGCGATGAGCGTTTCCACCTGAGTGCGTTTGGCGACGGCTTCGTCTATCCCAAGGATAGCCGCACAGCCGCCAGACAGAATAATGTGATCCACCTTGTTGTGCTGTGAGGACGAAAAAAAGAACTGGATGGCTCGGGCAACTTCCTGGCCTAGCGAGTCCATGAAAGGTTGCAATACTTCGGATTCATAATTTTCAGGGAGCCCGCCGGCACGCTTGGCAGCCTCGGCTTCTTCCGCAGAAAGGCCAAAAATATTCCGAATCTCCTGCGTAAGCTGCGCGCCGCCAAACGGTTGTTCGCGCATATAAATTGACTGGCCATTACGCAGCACGTTGACGCTCATTATCGACGCGCCAATGTCCACAACAGCGATATTCAGATCATGCCCGCCTTCTGGCAAGGTGGCCTCAATCAACGAGAAAGCTGATTGCGCTGCAAATAGATCGACGTCCATGACTATTGCTTTCAGCCCTGCGCCTTCAGCGACTGCAACCCGGTCTTCAATCGTGTCCTTACGCGATGCTGCAATCAGCACCTCAACGTCTTCCGGGCTGTTCGGTGCAGGCCCGATGACCTGGTAATCGAGATTGACTTCGTCCAGCGAAAAAGGAATGTACTGGTTGGCTTCGGCTTCAACCTGCAGGCCCAAATCGTCATCCGTTTGACCGGCCGGAACCAGAATTTTCTTGCTGATAACTGCCGTGTTGGGTAGTGCCAGCGCCAGATTCTTGAAATTACTGCCTAATTTTTTGTGGCAACGCTTGACCGCCTCGATGACGGCGTCAAGATTGTTGATATTGCCCTCAACGACGGATTCGGACGGCAACGGTTCAATCGCGTAGCGCTCAAGACGATATCCGCCCTTGCCGGCATCGGCGATCTCGACCATCTTGACTGCGGAAGAGCTGATGTCCGCGCCAATCAGAGGCGGCATCGTGGGTTTAAACATACCCTCGATGGCGTCAAAGTTGAGACTGAATTTTCCTTTAGCCATATGCTTTTAGGACGAACTCTCCACAATTTACATTAGACATTAACAGCAACCTTTTATTAAGTAAAGATTTTGCGCTGCTTCCCCTTTGCGGTGCGATCCGCATATAATGCTGCCGCGTAGCATCTACTGTGCAGGATTTTTAGCATTCAAGCAATAAGATTTTGCATTAGGTGTGGCGCGTAACCCACAGATTCCTTTGACTTTTCTCACATATTAAATTTTCCACTAGATGTCTGTTCGTTGGTGGGCCTTCCCACTATTACTAGTGTTTTTGCTAGCTGCCGCCGGGAGCCTGATCATTGGTTTCACAGCGGTACTGGTTTATCCGACACTGCCGTCACTGGATGTGTTGACCGATTACCGTCCAAAAATCCCTCTCCGAGTCTACAGTGCGGACGGGGCACTGATCGGTGAGTTTGGTGAAGAGCGCCGCGAGGTGGTGGCCTTGGCGCAAGTGCCCAAGAACCTGGTCGACGCCATTGTGGCGGCCGAGGACGAGCGCTTCTACCAGCATGGTGGTGTTGATTACATCGGCGTCGCCCGCGCTGCGCTGTCAAACTTCACCTCGGGCGGCGTGCGTCAGGGTGCGTCAACCATCACCATGCAGGTCGCGCGTAATTTTTTCCTGACCAAGGAAAAAACCCTCGCCCGTAAATTTAATGAAATGCTGCTCGCCTTCAAGATTGAATCCAATCTGAGCAAGCAGCAGATTATCGAGCTGTATATCAACCAGATATACCTGGGGCAGCGGGCGTATGGTTTTGCCGCTGCTGCTCAGATTTATTACGGTAAACCGCTGAGTCAGTTGTCCATTGCTGAAAATGCCATGTTGGCGGGATTGCCCAAGGCCCCGTCGCGCTTTAATCCAATAGCAAATCCCGCGAGAGCCAAGCTTCGCCAGCAGTACGTGCTGCGCCGTATGCGCGAACTCGGCATGATTACGCCACAGCAGTTCGCAATATCAGACAAGGAATTGCTGATCCTCAGACAGGCCTTAAATGAATTTGGTGTGCACGCCGAATTTTTTGCCGAAATGGTGCGCGCCCAGATGGTCGAACGCTACGGTGATGAAGCCTATACCCGCGGATTGAATGTTCATACGACCCTCCGCGCCGACCATCAGCGGGCCGCATACGAAGCGTTGCGCAAAGGCGTGATGGATTACGACCGTCGGCATGGTTATCGCGGACCGGAGGCCTATGTTGATCTCTCGGGAGAACTCACTGACGAACGGTTGGAGGAGGCGCTGCAGGATGCGCCGGATATTGAAGACCTCTATCCGGCGATCGTGCTGGAAGCGACGCCCAAGCGTGTGCTGGTCTATCGCTCCAGTGGAGAGCGCATAGTCATTGCTGAGCCGGGCCTGCGGTTCGCTGCCAGACTGCTGGGGGACAAGGTCGCGTCCAACCAACGCATACGCCGTGGCGCGATCATCAGGATCTTCAAGGATGACAAGGGGCACTGGCAGATTACCCAGTTGCCGACGGTGGAATCTGCGCTGGTGGCGGCCGATCCGCGCACTGGCGCGATCCGCGCACTGGTTGGTGGATTCGATTTCAACCGTAGTCAGTTTAATCATGTGACACAGGCGCTGCGCCAGCCCGGGTCGAGCTTCAAGCCCTTCATATATTCGGCTGCGCTGGAAAAAGGCTTCACCGCCGCCACTGTAATCAACGACGCCCCGCTGACTTTTACCGCTGCGCAGACCGGCTCCGAGCCTTGGGAGCCGAAGAATTACGATGGAAAGTTCGACGGGCCGTTGCGGTTACGTACTGCGCTGGCCAAATCAAAGAACCTGGTTTCCGTGCGTGTACTGCAGGCAATTACTCCGCAATACGCGCAGGACTACATTTCGCGTTTTGGGTTCGATCCCAAGCAGCATCCGCCTTACTTGACGATGGCGCTGGGCGCGGGCAGCGTCACACCTCTGCAGATGCTGGGCGCATATTCTGTATTCGCCAATGGCGGTTATCGTGTCACGCCGTATTTCGTTGAGCGCGTGGTAGACGACAAAGGCAATGCGTTACTGGTCAACCAGCCGCTGGTGGCAGGAGAATCGGCGGAGCGGGTAATCGATCCGCGTAACGCATTCATCATGTCGAGCATCATGCGCGATGTCGTGACTTCGGGTACTGCGACGCGGGCCATGCGCCTCAAACGCAGTGATCTTGCCGGAAAAACCGGCACCACCAACGAGTTTGTCGATGCCTGGTTCTGTGGATTTCAGCCGAATTTGGTAGCGATTGCCTGGGTGGGGTTTGACCAACCCAAAACGTTGGGTCGCAATGAAACCGGCGGCAGTGCAGCGCTGCCGATCTGGATTGATTACATGAGTGTGGCGCTTAAGGGGGTGCCGGATCAATCTCTGAACCAGCCACCAGGCGTTATTGCCATGCAGATCAATCCCGAAACCGGTTTGCGCGCTGCACCAGGGTCGGGTGCCGGTATCACTGAATATTTTTACCAGGAATTCCCCGCGCCGGATCAGTCGTCAGATACAGCCGCGGGTGGGGAAAAATTGCCCGATGATGCGAGAAATCAGCTTTTCTAGCGGCACGGGCCGGTCGAATTAATTAGTATGAGTCAGGAGCGCACGATGTCCAGAGAGCGGGGCCGCGACCATACCCGCAGCGCAATCGCCGTCCAGGCCGCGAGGCTGATGGCGCGGGACGGAATTGAAGACTATGGCCTTGCCAAGCGTAAGGCGGCCAAACAACTGGGCATACCCGAAACCAGTCGTCTGCCCAATAACGACGAAATCGACACGGCGTTGCGCGAGTACCACGGTATTTATCAAAGCGATGATCAGGCTCAGCGCATCAGGGTGCTGCGTGAGCAGGCAGTGCGGGTGATGCGCGAACTCGCTGTCTTCAATCCCCATTTGACCGGATCGGTTTTGACAGGGATAGCGGGTCCGTATGCTGCCGTACACCTGCAATTGTTTACGGATAATGTCAAAGCGGTGGAGTTGTACCTGATTGACCGCAAGATTCCCTACAAGACTAGCCAGAGCAGGCTGTACGCAGGACAAGAGCAGCGCGTATTGCCGGTCTTCAGCCTCACCGACGATGGCGCAGATATCGAACTGATCGTGCTGGAGTCGCGTGACCTGCGTGTGCCTTTGCGTGCCACGCCGGAGGGTCGTGCCATCGAGCGTGCCAAATTGCGGGCGGTCGAAGCCCTGTTAGGCTGAAATCGCCACGCTCAGGCGCGGCCTTCCTTGATCCATCGCGCCGCATCAAGCGCGAAGTAAGTAAGTACACCGTCCGCACCGGCGCGTTTGAAGGCAAGCAGGGCTTCCAGCGCACATTGCCGCTCGTCCAGCCAGCCGTTGCCCGCCGCCGCCTTGAGCATCGAGTACTCGCCGCTGACCTGATATACATAAGTCGGCGCCATGTATTGATCTTTCACCCGGCGCACGATATCAAGATAGGGCATGCCGGGTTTGACCATCACCATGTCGGCGCCCTCCTGCAAATCAAGCCCGACCTCCCACAGCGCTTCATCGCTGTTGGCGGGATCCATCTGGTAGTCGCGTTTGTCGCTTTTGCCCAACTGCTTGGCTGAGCCCACGGCATCACGAAACGGGCCATAGAAACCCGAGGCGTATTTTGCCGAATACGCCATGATCCGGGTATGGATATATCGCTTCTTGTCGAGCGCCGCGCGAATCGCGCCGATGCGTCCGTCCATCATGTCGGAGGGCGCGACGATGTCCACGCCGGCCGCCGCACAGGTCAGTGCCTGGCGCTCCAGAGCCGCGATGGTTTCATCGTTCAGTACATAACCACGGGCATCGACGACGCCATCCTGGCCATGGGTGGTGTAGGGATCGAGCGCGACGTCGGTGATCACCCCCAATTCGGGCAGCCGTTTTTTCAGAGCGGCAACTGCGCGCGGCACCAGACCCTTGGGATTCGAGGCTTCTCGGCCATCCATCGTTTTCAAACGGCGCTCAACTGCCGGAAACAGTGCAATGGCCGGAATGCCCGCCTGCAGGCAGGTTTCGGCGTAGCGGAGCAGTTTGTCGACGGTATAACGCAGCACCCCGGGCATGGAATCCACAGGCTCGGTGCGGTTTTTCCCTTCAATAATGAACACCGGACAAATCAAGTCATCAGTGGTCAAACGGTGCTCGCGCATCAGGCGCCGGGAGAAATCGTCTTTGCGCATGCGGCGCATACGCACTGCGGGAAATCGGCCTAGAGGCAACATGGCGCTAACACCTTGGAATTGCTGGAAAGTTTTTGGGAACCCATGCAAGCGGGAACTAATCATAATTATAGTCGTCTGAGTAAACAGATGACTTCGGTTGTCTCCCGCCTCTCCTCCCTGAGCGGGTGCCTTAATCCTAATTAAGGCTCTTCGCCCCCGGTTTACTCCCCTTAACCGGGGGCTTTTTATTTCTTCAGATGACGCGCAATAACCGCCTGCGCTTGCTTCACCCCGGTTTTTGTGGCGCCGGAAAACAGCTGTGCTGTGGCGAGACCCGGCTGCAGGGCAAGCTCGGTTTCGGTGCGGCGGAGGATCTCGCTCCCCTCCTGCTGGTTGAGCTTGTCAGCCTTGGTCAGCAACACGTGTATAGCTTTGTGGGTTGGGGACAGCCAGGCTAGCAATTGCAAATCCAGGGGCTTTAATCCATGCCGAGAATCAACCACCAAAACCAATAAAATCAATGAATTACGAGTTGCAATGTAAGTGCTTATTAACTCGCCCCAGCGCTCCTGCTCTTCGCGCGGCGCTTTAGCGTAGCCATAACCCGGCAGATCGACCAGGGAGCACTGGCTGCCCATGTCAAAGAAGTTGATGGCCTGGGTGCGCCCCGGCGTCTTGCTGACAAACGCCAGTTTCCTGCGATTGGCCAGTGCATTGATGGCGGTTGATTTGCCGGCATTGGAACGACCGGCGAATGCGACCTCAGCACCCTGTTCGGGTGGCATGTCGGCAAGCTGATGCACGGCGTAGCGAAACTCAAGCTGCGAAAAAATAGACACTGCGAATCATCCTTAATGGCCGGGAATGTGCCGGACAAAATGCTATAGAATACAGGCCTTTTTTACCGACCGTATGATCAAGGAGTACGCATGGAACACCGCCACCTGAAAAGCGACAAGAAAACTTGGCGGATATTGGCCATCGTGGCTGGTGCGCTGTTTGTGCAAAGCGTCCTGGCGCAGGGCGTAGTCAAGGGAGATCCGGCCAAGGCACAGCCGATTGTGACCCAGGTTTGCGTCGCCTGCCATGCCGCTGACGGCAATAGCCCGATTGCGGTCAACCCCAATCTCGCCGGTCAGCATCCGGAATATACCTACAAGCAGCTCATGAACTTCAAGTCGCAGGGCGGGAAACCCGCTGAGCGCAATAATGGGGTGATGGCCGGCATGGTGGCCAACCTGTCGACGGAAGACATGCAGAATCTGGCAGTGTATTTTGCTGGACAGAAGCCCAAACCGCGCACCGCGCGCGATCCCGCTTTGGCCAAAGCGGGTGAAGCTATATACCGCGGTGGAGTCGCCGCCAAAGGCATTCCTGCTTGTGCCGCCTGCCATTCTCCCAACGGGGCTGGCATGCCCGCCCAGTTCCCCAGACTGGCGGGGCAGCATGCTGAATACACGGCAGCCCAGTTAAAGGCGTTTCGCGGTGGACTACGTAGCAACGATGCCGCACAAATGATGCGGGGCGTTGCTGAAAAAATGAACGACCAGGAAATTGCGGCCGTAGCCGAATATATCGCCGGCCTGCGTTGAACACTTAGGGGGATATCCCCGGGATCTAGGGAGGCCACGGCGGCCTCCCTTTTTTATGGGGGTCTGCTTTTCAGCGACCGCGCCACGCGCCTATTGTTGCTTGCAGCTCAGGGCGCGACCGGTGTCGCCCGCGGCAGCTGCAGCCCGTGGTCGGCGGCAATTTGCCGCAGCCGGTCGGGGTAGTCTGAAATAATGCCATTGACTCCCCATTCAATCATGCGCGCAATGTCCTGCGGCTCGTTCACAGTCCACACCACTACTTTCAGTCCCATCTGCTGTGCTGCACGCACCGACTCCCGTGTGATTTCACCAAAATAAGGCGACCACACTGCCCCACCGGCGTCCCGTACCATTTTTGCCACTGAACCGCCGTAATTGCTGACATGCCGGCCACCGGTCCACGCCGATGACTGAGCGTCAGCACGGATGTTGTCCTGCCAGGTCTGTTGCGCACTCAGATACACCGTGGCGATCCGTGGCGCCTCCTGCTGCACGACCTGCAGCGTGCGCCAGTCAAAGGACTGTATGGTTATCCGTGACTCCAGATTCTCAGTGCGGATCAGTTTGATCAGCGCCCGCGCAAACTCCACCGGAGGCAATGTGCGCTGTAGATGATCAGGTGAAATCTTGGTTTCGATGTTAAAGCGCACCGTGCGGTTGTCCGCCCGTCGCGCCAACGCGAATACATCCACCAGACGGGGCATGCGCGTACCATCGATCGGCTGCTGTGCGGCAAAACGCCGGGCGTAGGCCGATTGCGGATTGATGCGGCCGACATCATATTGCTGCAGCTCGTCCCAGCTCAGGGTGTTGATCGCGACCTCGCTGTGGCTGATCCACTGCCCGTCAGGTCCGCGCGTAATGTCCGGATTCAGTGTCGAATCGTGGCTGACAACGATTACTCCGTCGCGGGTGATCGCAGTATCAAGCTCCAGTGTAGTGACGCCGATGCCCAGCGCACTGGCGAATGCCGGCAGCGTGTTTTCTGGAAGCAGGCCGCGCGCCCCGCGGTGGCCCTGCATATCGAGGCCCTGCGCGGTGCCGGACATTACCAGGAGCGCCGCAGCAGCAAATATCCGGCGCATGTCGTATTCATGGTTTATTCACCGGCAGCAAGAAATGAGGTCAGGCGCCAGCCCGCTTCACTTTTGCGGAAACAGGCCAGATGCTCGATCGGGCTGCGGATATGTTCTTCCGGGATATAGCCTTCACGTTCCTGTGCCCATATCTTTACCCACTTCTGCTGGATCTCGGCATTACTGTCCGCGACTTCCCAATCGGTGACGCGGACGATGGAGTAACTCAGGCCGGCGATGACTTCCGCGGCACCTGACGGGCTGACGCGCATGGATGTATCACGCGCCGTGATTGCACCGCTGCCGTGAGGATCGACGTTTTTCGGCCATTGCGGCAGCACGTAAGGCGCACACAGACTGCGTGGCATGTGTTCATGCTGGTAATACGCCGCGCCCAGGTGCAGTGCGCGCGGAAGCTCGCGCCATAGCGGACTGTCTTCCGCATCCGTGGACCATTGACGGGTGAATTCGGCTATGCCACGCGGTTGCTGCAGACCGTTGCGCACATTGCGATCGACGATGCCCATCACGAATTTTATGTCGCGCTGCTGCACTGCTTGCAGCAACTGGTCGCGAAATCGCGTCCATGACTGGTCAGCCGCGCCTTCATCGCGCGGCACGAATGTGCCGTCCGGTGGCTTGGGTTTTTGTTGCGCCTGTGCCGGTGTCGCCAGCATGGCGGCTATCAGCAACAGCGCGCATCCGAACTGGAGCGGCATGTTGTTCATTAACGACCCTTGAACTCGCCTTTGCGCTTGTCGAAGAACGCCTGCAGCGCTTCCTGATGGTCTTCGGTCTTGTGGCATATCGCCTGGAATGCCGAGCAGGCGTCGAGATGTTCGTCGAGATTCTGCCGTTGTGCCAGTTTCAGCAGACGCTTGGCATAACGGATCGCCTGTGGCGGCTTGGCGGCGATTTTCGCCGCCATTTTGTTTGCCGCAGACAGCAGCTCGCCGGGTTCAGTCACCTCGAGCAATATGCCCAGCGCCAGCGCTTCTTCGGCCTTAATGATGCGACCAGTCAGCGTCAGTTCGGCCGCGCGCTGGTAACCGAGCAGGCGATTGAGGAACCACGCCCCGCCGTCGCCGGGAATGATGCCGAGATTGACGAATGTTTCGCCGAACTGCGCCGCGGTAGAACCGATGCGGATGTCGCACATGTTGGCCAGGTCGAATCCCGCGCCGATGGCCGGTCCGTTGACAGCGGCGATCACCGGGATGTCGGTATCCTGCATCGCCAGGGGGATGCGCTGGATGCCGAGGCGGTAATTGCGTTGCAGTTCATGCGGCGGCGCTTTGGAACGCTCGCCCATGGTCTTGATGTTGCCGCCGGCGGAAAAAGCGCTGCCAGCGCCGGTGATAATCAATACAGAGGCATCGATGGTGCTGTTGGCCCATTGCAGCGTTGTGACGATGTCGGACACCAGTTCGGTGCTGGTCAATGCGTTGCGCACGTCATCGCGGTTGAATGTCAGAGTGGCCACGCGGCCGTCGAGTTCGATCTTGGCATCGGTCAACTTGGGCAATGCAGTCATGTTGTTCAAATTCCGGTGTTGGCGTAGAGGAGGCGGTTATCTTAAGCGCGGCAGGAATGCCGCACAACAAATGCGCGCTCGCCGTATATCAGGCGGCGAACTGGGCAGAGGCCGCTGCTTGCGCGCGCAGATGCTCCACTGCAGCATCGCGCGAATCGATTACACGCTGGCGCGCGATGCGTTCCGCAGCGTCGCCGTCGCCGTCACGGATCGCGCGCAGCAGGCTTTGCCAGTTCTGCACCGATTGCTGGCGGCGTTGCGGTGTTGACAGGCCGAGGCGGGTGTACCGCACCGTCTGCACGGCCAGCGCCCCGAGTATGGTTTGCAGGCGCTGGTTGTTGACGGCCTGCGTCAACAGGCGGTTCAGGCGCAATACGATATCAATATATTCATCGCCGGCACCGGATGTGTCCGCGGTCTGCGCCAGCTTGGCTATTTCCGGCTCGAGCAGCAGCGCCAGTTGTGCGCGCTGCGGACTTTCTGCGATCAGGCGATCACGCAGTCCATTCAGCATGGAGCGAATGTCGAATATTTCATTGACCTCAGCAATGGTTGGGTTGGTCACCTGCGCACCACGGCGCGCGTTGATGATTACCAGACCGTCCTTTTCCAGCAATCGCAGCGCTTCGCGCACTGGACCGCGGCTCACTTCGAATTCTTCGGCGACTGCCTGTTCCATGATGCGCTGGCCCGGTGTGTACGCACCGGACACGATGCGTTCCGACAGCCGGGCCGCAATCTGCTCCGGCAACGAGAGCGTCAGGGGTGCCGAGCCGCCGAGGCGCGTGAGCAGGTCGGGAAGAGCATTCATTGCCGCTGGGTTAATCGCCATGATGATTACGATAAGGTTGTTTTGTAATATTGTCAACAATCTTCTTGACAACAATATGCGCCAAGACTAGCATTCTGCAAACATTTTTGGCTAACTTTGGGAGCATTTTCATGGCGCGTATTGAAGTCAAATCCGAAATCACCGGCACGGTCTGGCAACTCAAAGCCAAGCCCGGCGACAAGGTTGAGGGTGGCGACATCCTGATCGTGATCGAGTCCATGAAAATGGAAATTCCGGTCATCACTGAGGATGGCGGCACGGTCAAGGAAATCCTGGTCAAGGAAAAAGATCCGGTCGCTGAGGGTCAGGTTGTGGCCATCATCGAAGAGTAAGCCGCTGTGCCCGCCAAAATGCAAGCGGTCACACACGCCTCTGAAGTGGGCGACAGCTTACGCAATAACTAATTGTTTTATTTGAATATTTAATGCCAAGATCCAAAGACAGCTGGCAGCCGGAAATCGACGAACTGAATCAGCGGCGGCTGATGGCAGAAGCTTGCGGGGGGGCGGAGGCAGTGGCCCGACACCACGCCAATGGCAAGCTGACGGTGCGCGAACGCATCAATGGACTGGCCGATTCCGGCTCATTTCGCGAGGTTGGAAAGCTCGCTGGCAAGGCGCAGTACGACGCCGCTGGCAAGCTGACCGCTTTCGAACCGGCACCCTATGTGATGGGGCTGGCGCGGATCGCCGGGCGGCCGGTGGCCATCGGCGGCGAGGACTACACCATACGCGCTGGCACCGGATTTGGCAGCGACCGCCGCAAGGGCGGGCAGGGCGGCTTCATTGAAGACCTCGCCTATGAATACCGGATTCCGCTGGTCAACCTGATTGACGGCACCGGTGGTACGGTCAACACCGCCAAGCGCAAGGGCTATACGGTCGTGCCGGGTTACGGCCAGGACGGTGTCGAACGCTCAGTGGATCTGCTAGGCATTGTGCCGGTGGTGTCGGCGGTGATGGGTACCACGGCAGGTGGACCGTCTATGCGCGCGATACTCGCGCACTGGTCGATCATGGTCAAAGGCACCGGACAGATTTTTGCAGCTGGGCCACCGGTGGTCGAGCGTGCCTTCGGCGACAAACTGACCAAGGAAGAGCTGGGCGGAACCGGGGTCGCAGTCGATACCGCAGGCACCATCGATAATGTGGCCGTCAGCGAAGAAGACTGTTTTGCACAGATTCGCCGCTTCCTGTCGTACATGCCGCAGAACGTGTGGGAGCTGCCTCCCCAGGCAAGTTGTGATGATCCCGTAGACCGTTGCGAAGACGCGCTGGCCAGCATCGTGCCGCGCTCCAACCGCCAGGCCTACAACATGAAAACGCTGGTCAGCATGATTGTCGATCGCGAATCATTGTTCGAAATCCAGCCAACTTTTGGCCGCGCCATCATCACCGCGCTGGCACGCATGAACGGCAAAGTCGTTGGCATCCTCGCCAGCAACCCGATGGTCGGCGGCATCATGGATGTCAAGGCGGCGCGCAAGCAGGGCCACTTCACTGAGCTTTGCGACATGTTCAATATCCCGATCATCCTGTTTGCTGACATTCCCGGCCTGATGGTCGGGCGCGAATCCGAAGCCGAAGCGATTCTGCGCGAGGGTGTGCGCGCGCGATACATTGCGCTGCAGGCGCGGGTACCGATGTTCTCGGTGATTGTGCGCAAATGCTACGGGGTGGCCGGCGGGGGATTCATAGACCGGGGCGGACTTAATTTCAAGATCGCCTGGCCTTCTGCCGAGTGGGGTTCGCTGCCCGTCGAAGGCGGCGTGAAGGCTGCCTATAAACGCGAAATTGAAGCTGCGCCAGATCCGGCACAGCGTGAACGCGAAATTGAAGCCGAGTTAAAGCAACTCGCATCACCATTCCGTACCGCAGAAGCCTTTGCCGTAGAGGATGTTATCGATCCGCGCGAGACGCGGCCCTACCTGTGTCAGTTCATCGATGCAATGCAGGGCCGACTACGCAGCCAGCTCGGGCCAAAACTGCGCGCCGGTGTGCGGCCATAATTTAACTAGTTGATTTAATTGGATATTTAACATGGCTTTCGAAGATTTGCTGCAGGAATACGAAGCGCGTCGTACCAAGGCACTGGTCGGTGGCGGCGCCGAAAAGCACGCCAAACGCAAAGCCCAGGGCATATGGACTGCGCGCGAACGCATCGCCTACCTGGCGGATAAAGATTCGTTTATCGAATCAGGACTGTTCGGTTCTTCGGGTGTTTATCCAGAACAGGCCGACGAAACCCAGACCGACGGCAAACTCGCAGGATTCGCCCGTATCGAAGGCCGTGATGTAGCCATGGTGGTCAATGATTTCACGGTCAAAGGTGCATCCACCTCGGCCACCAACAGCAAGAAAATCGCGCACATGAAGCGCGCGGCGACCGAGCGCGGCATGCCGCTGGTGCTGATCGGCGAATCCACCGGGGCGCGGCTCCCCGACGCGATGGGGTCGCGCGGCATGGGCCTGCTGCTCGGCAATGACAACACCCAGCTCCGCCGCATGCGCGAGATCCCAATGGCAGCAGCGGCCTTCGGCCCGTCGTTCGGGTCGTCAACCTGGCTGATGTGCCAGTCGGATTTTGCAGTCATGCACAAGAGCGCGATCATGGCGGTATCCAGCCCGGGGCTGGTGTCGATGGCGCTGGGCGAAAAAGTCTCCGCTGAGGAACTTGGTGGCTGGCGCCTGCATGCGGAAACGACGGGCTTGATTGATCAGGTGGCCGACACCGAAGAAGAAGTGTTCGACCAGATCAAAAAATTTCTGTCGTACATGCCGGGGCATCACAAGGAAGCACCGCCCGACGCTGCGGTGCCCGCGGGTTCCGGGGCCGACATGGGCAAGGTGTTCGACCTGCTGCCGGAGAACCGCAAGCAGGTCTACGACATGAAGCGCGTCATTAATTACATGGTCGACAAGAACTCATTGCTCGAATTGAAACCGCGATTCGGCAAAAGTGCCGTGACCGGCCTCGCGCGTCTCGGCGGCAAAAGCGTGGGCATCATCGCTAATAATCCCTTGTATCGCGGCGGCGCACTGGACGCCGATGCCTGCCGCAAGATTGTTGATTTCATCGTGCTGTGCGACTCGTTCAACATTCCGTTTGTGATGCTGGTCGACACCCCGGGTTTCCAGATCGGCACTGAAGCCGAGCGTGCCGGTGCACCGGGCAAGATCATGAATTTCATGAATGCGATGACGCTGGTCACCGTGCCGCATCTGACGGTGATCGTGCGCAAGAGTTATGGCCGTGCTTATGTATGCATGGGCGGCGGCCGTCACTCCGACGAAGTCGCTGCCTGGCCCACGGCGGAAGTCAGTTTCATGAGCCCGGATTTCGCCACCAAGATTGTGCACGGCGTAGGCGTTGGCGAACCGGGGTACGAAGAGGCGCTGGAAGATATCCGCAAGGGCGCCGACGTCTGGGGCCTCGCCGCCGTCTACGCGGCGCAGGCGGTGATCAAGCCGCAGGACACCCGCGAGTACCTGATCCGCATGCTAGATGTCTACAAGCTGCGCATGACCAAAGGCGTGGGACAGCATTTGATGCGCAGTTGGCCCACCAGCTATTGAGCCCCGCTCAAAATGCCTGTGCTTGCCATGACGTTGTCGCGTGCTGCGTTGCTCCTCGTCTTACCAACTGTAATGTCTCATCGCAGCCTCGCCCGCTCCGCGTCATGCCTGCGCACCTTCTATTTTTAGCGGGACTCAACGATTCTATTTGGAGTGAATTCAAGCGATGTTTAGCAAAGTACTGGTAGCCAATCGCGGCGCCGTCGCCGCCCGCGTGCTGCGCGCGCTGAACGTAATGAAAATACCGGCGGTCGCCGTGTATTCCGAAGCCGATGCCGGCGCACCTTATCTGGCCATGGCCAGCGAGACCTACGCCATCGGTCCCGCGCCCGCACGCGAGAGTTATCTGAATCAGGACACCATCATCGAAGTGCTGCGCAAATCGAAGTGCGATGGTCTGCACCCGGGATACGGCTTCCTTTCAGAAAACTCCGCGTTTGCGCAAAAGGTGAACGATGCGGGTTCGCATTTCATTGGCCCGTCGCCGAAGTGGATAGATGCCATGGGTCACAAGACCCGCGCCCGCGACATCGCCGCGCAATACGGCATGCCGATGTCGCAGGGTTCCGGCGTGCTGCCCGACGACAATGGGGCCATTCTCGAGGCAGCACGAAAAATCGGCTTTCC
>JBBKXO010000083.1:0-5219 GCA_037969525.1 Burkholderiales bacterium
TACTGCGACATGGACCAGTTGAAGCCCGGACAGCCCTCGCGCCCGCGCAACCCCAACGCGCGCTACGACTCGCTGGAAAAATCGCTCAACAACCCTAAGCCGCCGACCTGGTAGACGCCGCTCTGAATGAATGGGGCGCGTGCAGGTTTTCAAGCGTTGCACTTGCAGTGCTATAGGGGACAGACCACTTTTCGAGCGGACAAGCTTCGCCAGTTCCGCGCCTTCCACCAGTTTCACGCCCTGCTGCTTCGCATACGCCCGCGCCTGCTCGGTCAACTCACCCGCCACCGCATACCGGCATTCCCTCGCGTCTTGTTTCTCGCCGGCCGCCGCCAACTCTCTTAGCGGCTCCACGCCCGTACGCGCAACCTTCCAACGCCGCGCACACACCAGCGTCACACTTACGTCTTGTTGTATTTCTTTTTCTTAATACGCCGCGCGATCAGCTTGAATGCCGGCAGGAACAGCAGGATCAGGGCAACCACCATGATGGGCCCCGAGTATGTCCGCGTGAAGAAGATGTCCAGGGATCCGCCGCTGATGAGCAGCGACTGGCGCAGCGCGGGCTCGGCCAGCGGCCCTAGCACGATGGCGAGCACCGCAGGCGCGAGCGGGTAGTCGAGCTTGCGCATCAGATACCCGAAAATCCCGAAAATCAGCATCAGCCACAGGTCGTGCAGATCCTGGGTGGGTGCGTAGCCGCCGATCAGGCACAGCACAAATATGATCGGCGCGAGTATCGTAAACGGCAGCTTCAGTACCCAGATGATCATCGGGATGAAGCCGATGTTGATCAGCAGCGCAAACAGGTTCGCCGCATAGAGGCTGGCAATCAGGCCCCACACGAACTCCGGATGATCCACGAACAGGCGCGGGCCCGGCTCCAGCCCCCAGATCACCATGCCGCCGAGCAGGATGGCAGTGGTCGGCGAACCGGGGATGCCCAGCGTCAGCATCGGCAGCATGGAGCCGGTGCTGGCGGCGTTGTTGGCCGCCTCGGGCGCGACCACGCCTTCGAGCGCGCCCTGCCCGAATTTCTCAGGCCGCTTCGACATCTGCCTGGCGATGCCGTAGGCCATCAGCGAGCCCGGCGTGGCACCCGCGGCCGGCAGGATGCCGACAAAATAACCCAGCACCGAACCCATCAGCATGGTCTTCCAGGTGCCTAGCAGTTCCTTCAGGTTGGCGAGGATGCGCTCGACGGTGATGGTGGCCTTGGACATCATGCTCTTGCCGCCGGCCTTGTGGTTTTCCTCGATGGTCCAGAGCATTTCGCCGATGCCGTAGATGCCGATGGCGAGCACCAGGAAATTGATGCCGTGCATGAATCCGGTGATGTTGCCAAAAATCAGCCGCGGCTCGCCGCTGATGATGTCGAGGCCCACGGCACTCAGGACCAGGCCGATGCAGATGGAAAACACCGTCTTGTACATGTCGTCGCCACCCAGCCCGACGAAGGTGGCAAACGCCAGCATCATCAGCGCGAATTCCTCGGGCGCGCCGAAGACCAGCGCCACGTGCGCAAGCGGCGGCGCAAAGAACGTGAACAGGACCACCGAAATGGTGCCGCCAACAAAGGACGCCACCGCGGCCGCAGTCAATGCTTTGTCGGCCTTGCCCTGCATGGCGAGCGGCCGGCCGTCGAATGTCGTGGCCACCGCGGTCGATGCGCCGGGGATGCCGAGCATGATGGAGGAAATCGCTCCGCCATACATCGCGCCGTAATAGATCGCTGCCAGGAAAATGATGGCGCCGGTCGGCGGCACGATGAAGGTCAGCGGCAGCAGTATGGCCACGCCGTTGACGGAGCCCAGCCCCGGCATCGCGCCGATGAACAGGCCAAGCGCGCACCCGCCGATGATCAACAGCAGGTTCTGTGGCTGGAATACGACCGCGAAGCCGGACGCCAGTAATTGAAGAGTCTCAACCATTCCGTATTTCCCAGGACGAACGCGGTTTTTTCAAAAAAATCACTACTCCCCCGCCAGCGCGATGGCAGCGGGCCTTTTAGACCGGACTACAGGAATATCTTGTACAGCGGATAGAACAGGGGTTCGGTAAAACCCTTGGGCAACGTAATGTGCAGCGTAATTTCAAAAAAGAAAAACGTCACGATCGGAATCAGCAGGGAAAATGACAATGACAATTTCCAGGAATGATTGCCGAGAAAGCGCAGGTAAAAAAGCAGGAACAGCGGCATTGCGCCGTAAACACCGATGAAGCTGAACAGTGCGACCGTGATGATCAGCGCGCCGGCTACCAGCCCCACTGCGATCAGGGCGCCGCGTTCGATATAGGGCTTGTCAGAAACCGCAACCGTGCCTTTGCGCCGCGCCCAGTTGACGACGATCCCGACGCAGGAAAGCAGCATGATGGCAGCGAGCCAGAACGGCCATGCCCCGCCCCCGGGCCCTTCGCCCGATATCCAGCCGATGGGCAGCTCGGTGCTCTTGTACATCAGGTAAATAGAAAAGACCCCCATCAAGATCGCCATCGCCAGTTCGGCTGCGCGTACGGTCATGATCAGGGCCTTTCCCGGTTACTTTGCTTTTCTTCTTGCTTTACGCTTGTTGCTGTACTTCAGGGCTCAGCTCTTGGTCCTGATGGCGCCCATTTGGATCAGCATCTTTTCGTGTATTCCCCGCTCGTGGACCCAGTAATCCATTAGCGCCGGACCGGTGAGCAGATCGCCTTGCAGGCTCTTGTCGTTGCGATATTTCTGCCATTCGGGCGAATTGAACACCTTCGTGAACAGCTGGATGTAATAGGCTTGCGCCTCGTCACTCATGCCGGGCGCTCCAACCACGGTGCGCTGCATGAAATAGACCATGTCCTGACCGCGCTCGCGGAAAGTCGGCGTGTCCTTGAACAAAGGCAGGCGTTCCGGAGTGAATGCCGCCAGAGGCTTGGTCTTGCCCGCCTGGTAGAACCCGAGCTGCTCGGAAGGATTGTTCACGGTGGAATCGGCGTTGTTGCCGGCGAGTTCCTTGGCCACTTTGCCGCCGCCCTTGTAAGGCACGTAGGTCATGTCGAGGTCATAGGCCGTATTCAGGAAGTCCGTCAGCAGGTTGTCCTCGGAGGCCTTACCCGTGCCCGCCATGATCCAGTCGCTGCCTTTGGCCTTTGCCGCTTTGACAAAATCGGCGACGTTTTTGATGTTCTTGCGATCGGAATTGACCCACAGCAGAAAAGTGTCTTCGGCCATGCGCGCAACCGGCGTGAACTTCGTAATGTCGATGCCGAGCGAGGGTTGCCGCAACGGCGTCGTATAGAAGCTGTTCAGCGTGAACATGATCGTGTGGTTGTCACCCTGCTTGCCCTTCAGGTAGACCAGCGCCTCGGCACCCGAACCACCCGGCTTGTTGACCGGCGTTACCGGCACTGGTGCCAGTTTGTTCTTGGCGATTACGGTCTGGAAGAAGCGCACGATCTTGTCGGCGCCACCACCCTTGCCGGCCATGACCACGAACTCGATGGGTTTCTGCGGCACGAATTCAGCCACAGCAGTGGAGGCCATTCCCATGGAAATGGCCAGACCGGCGGCAAGGGAAATTCCTTGCATTGCCAGCTTACGTTTGAATATATGCATGATGTAGCTCCTCGCAAATGTAGGCGCTTGAGTGCGCCTCGAAAAATCGGACCGGTGTTCTGGCTCGTTATTCGGCGGTTATACGGCCGCGTAGCGGCGCATCCCACACTTTTGTTTTATTGCTTTTGTTTTTTTATTATATTTTTTATTGATTCATCGGGATAAAAGTAACTGCTCATCAATAGATTGTTTAACCCGATAAATCAACCGTTAATGAGAGCTACCGCAATTGATTGACTATTGATTGAGCAATTCTTCCGCACATTTTTCATCATGTGCAATCGGATTTGCGCTTTGAGTTCATTATTAATGGACTTTGCTCAATTTGATTAGTTCAACATTAATGACAGCTGAGTATTTTCAATAAATCGCGCCAACCTGAAATTTTTAAAAGTTACACCGGTCCTATTTGCCGTTTGCTCTCGGCGTATTGACGTACTCTTTTTCACCACCTATTCGGGTCAGTCCAACACAAATACTTATTTTGACGTGAGGCGCCATTCAAATAAGCCTCTCGCCCGGGTAAACCCGGCAAGTGTGGCCCGCCTTACCGGTATCTCCGGTTCGATATCGAAAATTGGAAAAGTTTTTCCCTGCACACCGAGCGTACGCCAGCGTACGGTGCAAAAGCCGCAGCAGGTACACAATGAACTGTGGCAAACATCGGGCCTCGCCCTTTGTCAGTAAGTCCACACGGGCATTCATATTTCCTCCTCCCTTATGAGGCCCGTATTTTAGTCCGGTAACAGCACTGCTGATACCGGGCTTTTTTTTGCCGCCCGAAAGTAATAGGGCAAGTAATCAGCAATTCAAAGGTACCGAAAGAATTCAAAAGTACCGAAGTCGATTTCTTTTCGACCCTGTTGCCTTGCGGTGACTAAATTGAATTCCGTGACCTTGGCCCCTCAGTCATAGCGCGGCGGTCCCATAGATTTCGACTGCGCCACCCTGTAGTGAACGCGCCCGGGTAAGCACGGTTGGGGGCCGGCGCGGCGGTGGGCGCCGGGCCGGCCGCACGCGTCCTTATTCGACTTTCAAGCCGGCGGATTTGATCACGGGGCCGATCTTTTTGCTTTCTTCCTGCACGAACTTGCGGAACTCTTCGGGGGTGCTGGTGACGATTTCCGCGCCTTGCACCGTCAGCGAGGTCTTGATTTCCGGCATGGCCATCGTCTTCAGCAGCGCGGCGCGCAGGGTGTCGAGGATCGGCTTCGGTGTCGCCTTGGGCGCCAGCATGCCCTGCCATCCGCTGTAGTTGTAACCCGGGATGGTTTCGGCAATCGCCGGCAGGTCGCCCATCAACGGGCTGCGGGCAGGCAGGGTGTGGGCGATCGCGCGCAGCCGCCCCGCTTTCACCAGGGCGTTCACCGAAGGGGCCGGATTGATCGACCAATGCGATTCGCCGGCCGCCACCGCCACGGTGCTGGAGCCACCCTTGTACGGCACGTGCAGCGAATCGAACCTGCCCATGCTCTGCAGCAGCACTCCGGCGAGATGGCTTTGCGAGCCGGCGCCGGCGGAGGCCATATTGACCTGACCGGGCTTCGATTTCGCGTAGTCCATCAGTTCCTTCACGCTCTTCACCGGCAGCGTGGGGTTGACCACCAGCACATTGGGCGTCGCCGCGAAC
>JBBKXO010000084.1:0-5053 GCA_037969525.1 Burkholderiales bacterium
GCCATGCTCACTGGCCGGTGATGCCCGCAAGCATCGGGAAATAGTCCGGAAAAGTCTTGGCCACGCAGTCCGGATCGTTGATGCGCACCGCAACACCACCCAGCGCCGCCAGAGAAAAACACATGGCCATGCGGTGATCGTCGTAGGTATCAATGGTCGCAGGTCGCCACTGTGTCGGTGGCGTAATGCGCAGGAAATCAGCACCCTCTTCCACCTCTGCGCCGAGTTTGACCAGCTCGGTTGCCATCGCGGCGATACGGTCGGTTTCCTTGACGCGCCAGCTGGCAATGTTGCGCAGTGTGGTAGTGCCACTGGCAAACAGCGCGGCAACCGCCAACGTCATCGCAGCGTCGGGAATATGGTTGCAATCAAGGTCCACTGCCTGCAGCCTGCCACGCTGCCGTGCGCTCGTGCCGGCGGTGGCTTCGATCCAGTGTGTGCCCATGCTGACGGCCGCACCCATCTGCTCCAGTGCTGCGGCAAATCGCACGTCACCCTGGGTGCTGTCACTGCCCACGCCCTCCACGCGTACCGGTCCGCCGCCGGTCAATCCGCTGATCGCACCCGCCGCCAGAAAATAAGAGGCCGAGGATGCATCACCCTCAACATGCAATTCGCCCGGGCTTACATAGCGCGCGCCGGCAGGCACCGTAAACGTGCTCCAGCCTTCACGCACCACCTGCACGCCAAACTGGCGCATCGCGTTGAGGGTGATTTCAACGTATGGCTTGGAAATCAATTCACCCTCGACACGCACCACGGTTTTTGTGCCCAGCAGTGGCAATGCCATCAGCAATCCGCTGAGGTACTGACTGGATACATTGCCGCGGATGCCCACGGTGCCACTGGATTGCAGCGATCCGGGACCAATGGCCAGCGGCGGATAGCCCGCATTGCCCAAGTAAGCAATCTCCGCACCGAGTTGATGCAAAGCATCGACCAAATCTGCAATCGGCCGCTCGTGCATGCGCGCGACGCCGTCTATGCGGTAGTTACCGCCACACAGCGCAAGCACGGCAGTCAGCGGCCGCACTGCAGTTCCGGCATTACCGAGGAACAGGTCGGCATTTTTGACCGGAAACCGGCCATTGACACCATGCACGGCCACACCGCGTTCGCCGACATCTTCGCAGCGCACGCCGAGGGCGCGCAAAGCCTTGAGCATATGGCGGGTATCGTCTGACTCCAGTATTTCGCGCAGTATCGTCGTGCCCTGCGCCAGCGCCGAGAGCAGCAGCGTACGGTTGGAAATGCTCTTGGAACCGGGCAGACGCACTGTACCGCGCACAGTGCGGATCGGTTGCAGGTCCAGAAATGGTGTTTGCGCTGCGTTCATCAGCCCAGTCTCAACTGCAACTTATTTTTGTTTGAGCAGCCAGCGCGCCCGCGCCTGCTGTGCCGAACTGAACATGGCTTCCAGCGCCGTGCCATCGCCCGCAGCCAGGGCAGCGCGTGCCGCCTCAAGCTCACTGATATAACCATCGACCAGCGGCACCAGCGCTGCACGATTGGCGATGCAGATGTCACGCCACATTTCGGGTGAGCTGCCGGCAATGCGCACGGTGTCGCGCAAGCCACCACCGGAAAACCCGAACAACCGCCGCGCGTCGGGATGCTGCGCCAGTTGGTTCACCAGCGCAAACGCCACAATATGCGGCAAATGGCTGACCGCACCGAAAATCTCGTCGTGCTGTGCCGCCTCCAGACGGACGATGCGCGCGCCGCAAGCCAGCCACGCGGCGCGTACCAGGCGCACTGCTGCTGTGCGCGTTTCCGGTTGCGGCACCAGAATCAGGTTGCGATCACGGAACAATTCGGGAAATGCCGCAGCGGCACCGCTGTTTTCAGTCCCGGCAATGGGATGCGCGGGCACAAACTGCGGAAATCGCTCCCCCAGGTGACGGCGCGCAGCCGCTATGACGTCCTGCTTGGTGCTGCCGGCATCCGTCACTACGGTGCCGGGTGACAACGCGGGCCCGATACGCGCAAATATGCCGGGCATCTGCCCGACCGGCGCGCCGATCAGCACCAGGTCCGCATCGGCAACAGCACGCACGGCATCCGGTTCGGCGCGGTCGATGACACCACGGCGCAACGCCGCCTGCAGATTGCGGCGGCTGCGTCCGACGCCAACCACTTCCCTGACCACCCGCGCCTTCTTCAGTGCGAGCGCAAACGATCCGCCGATAAGGCCGACGCCGATGATCACAAGTTTATTGATGCGCAATTTGGCTGGCATGAATATTCCGCTGGAACAGCAGGTACAGCCCCGTCACCTTATCAATATTCCGCGCATGCGCAACCCTCCGCGAGCTTACGCGGCAAGCGCCTGGCGCAAAGCCTCAAGAAAACGCGCATTCTCGGACTCGAGTCCGATGGATACCCGCAAATGGTCCGGCATGCCGTAATTGGCGATGGGCCTCACGATGACACCCGACTTCAGCAATTTCATGAACACCTGTGCCGCCGCCGGCACTTTGAAGGTAACGAAATTGCCATACGAGGGTATATGGGTCAGGCCCTGCTGCTGCAGTCCGGTGACGATCTGCTGCAATCCACGGCGGTTGAGTTCATAACTATCGCGCACGAATGCAGTGTCATCGAGCGCGGCGGCGGCAGCCGCCAGCGACAGGCTGTTGACGTTGAACGGTTGGCGCACACGGTTCATCAGATCGGCCACACCCGGCGCGGCCAGTGCATAACCCACGCGCAGGCCGGCTAGGCCGTACACCTTGGAGAAGGTGCGGGTAATCATCAGGTTCGGATATTTTTTCAGCCAACCAATGCTGTCGTAGCGGAGCTGCGGTTCCAGATATTCGTTGTAAGCCTCGTCGAGCACGACCAGCACGCTCTGTGGTAATCCGGCGATAAATGCTTCCACTGCCGCGCCGTCGATATAAGTGCCGGTGGGGTTGTTCGGATTGGCGATGAACACGAGCCGGGTATCGGGCCGCACCGCGCTGGCCATGGCAGCCAGATCGTGGCCGTAATTGCGCGCCGGCACCGCGATGCCCTGCGCGCCCATGGCCTGCACCGCCAGCGGGTATACCGCGAAAGCGTGCTGGGAATAAATTGCCGACAACCCCGGCGTCAGAAATGAACGTGCCGCCAGTTCCAGCACGTCATTGGATCCATTGCCGAGAACGATGCCATCCATCGCCACGCCCAGGCGACGTGACAAGGCTTTTTTCAATTCAAAGCCGTTGCCGTCGGGATACCGCGCCAGGCCGTCGAGCACCGCGCGCATGGCCTTTGCCGCCATGGGACTGACGCCCAGTGGATTTTCATTGGAAGCCAGTTTGACGATGCCGGATTCCGCCAGGCCCAGTTCGCGAGCCAATTCGGAAGTCGGCTTGCCCGGCAGATAAGGCGCAATGGCACGGATGTAGCCAGGCGCGAGGTCACAAACGTTCATATTATTATGAATAAAAACAATTAGTTACGAAATATACTTAACGTGCCGCAGGATAAGAGCCGAGCACCTTCAGAAAAGTAGCTTTGCGCGCCAGCGCGGTAATGGCCTTGGCCAGGCGCGGTTCCTGCTGATGGCCTTCAAGATCGATATAGAACACGTATTCCCACAGTCCTGTGCGCGCGGGGCGTGATTCCAAGCGCGTCATGCTGACGCCATGGCGTGCCAGCGGTGTCAACAGATCATGCACTGAACCCGGCACATTGCGCGTGGAGAGCACCAAAGATGTCTTGTCGCGCCCCGAGGGGGAGACCTCTTCAGCGCCGATCACCGCAAAGCGCGTGGTGTTGCGCGGATCATCCTCGATATTGCGCTCCAGCAGCTTCAGCTTGTACAGGGTCGCAGCAGTGCGGCCGGCGATCGCCGCGGAGTGACGATCCTTGCTGGCCCGTCGCGCGGCCTCGGCGTTGCTGACCACGGCCACCCGCTCCGCCTGCGGCAGATGGCGCGACAGCCACAGCTGGCACTGCGCCAGGCTCTGCATGTGCGAATACACGGTGCGGATATCGCCACGTCGCCGCACCGTGCTCATCAGGCACTGGTGTACCGGAAGCATGACTTCACCGCAAATATGCGCAGGAGTGCTCAGCAGCAGGTCCAACGTGCGCCCGACCGCGCCTTCGGTGGAATTCTCCACTGGCACCACACCATATCCAGCAGCGCCGGTTTCAACGGCACGAAACACCTCATCAATGCTGGCAAGCGGCTGCGCGCTGGTCGCTGCGCCGAAATGCTTGATCACCGCTTCCTGGCTGAAAGTCCCGGCGGGCCCCAGATAGGCCACGGACAACTGGTCCTCGAGTGCACGGCAGGCTGACATGATCTCGGTAAACAACCGGCTCAGTGCGGCGCCTGACAGCGGACCCTGGTTCAGTTCGCGTACGCGACGCAGTACCTGCGCCTCGCGTTCGGGCTTGTAAGCCGCAGCAGCTCCCTTGGCCTGCCATGCCTGCTGCGCCAGCTGCGCACGATCGGACATCAGTTGCACCAGCCGGGCGTCCAGCGCGTCTATCTTGCGGCGGATATCGCTCAGAGATTTGGCCATGGGTGCGCGTTTCCGGATCAGGTTGCGGGCAGGTATCTTACGGCCAGCACACCACTGATTGCTGCCAGTTCTGCAATCAGGGCATCCGGCACTGCGCTGTCGACATCAACCAGTGTATAGGCCAAGTCTCCGCGCGATTTGTTCAGCATATTGTGTATGTTTAGGCCAGCACGCGCCAGAGCAGTGGAAATCTGCCCCACCATGTTCGGCACATTGGCGTTGGCAATCGCCACGCGGTAGGCAGACTCGCGGTTCATCACGACATCGGCAAAGTTGACCGCATTGCGGATGTTGCCGTTTTCGAGAAAATCGCGGACCTGATCCGCCACCATCACGGCGCAGTTGTCTTCTGCCTCCCGCGTCGAAGCCCCCAGGTGCGGCAGCGCGACGACTTGCGGATGACCGGATAATTTCTGTGCCGGAAAATCGCAGACATAGGCATGCAGCCGTTTCGCGTTCAGCCCCTCCAGCACGGCGGCATTGTCGACGATGCCTTCGCGTGAGAAGTTCAGCAGCACTGCGCCCTTGACCATCAA
>JBBKXO010000085.1:0-2716 GCA_037969525.1 Burkholderiales bacterium
ATCGGGAATCGGCCGCACAGACGTTATCGGCATAAACAAGAATCAGTGTACGAAAAAAAGCCCCGGCGAACCGGGGCTTTCACAAACATTTGAATCAAAATCAGCTGGCAAGGAATCCAGTTTTCGACTTACCACAACCGCCAGCGGTGTTGGAAGTAATCGCCCAAGCCACAGACGAGGCGGTGATCGTCGGCGTCATGGTGACCACACAGCTGGCTACGACCGCGGTGCCGGTAACCACCAGTGCGGCTGTGCCAGTCGTTTGTGCAAAGCTAAACAGTTCGCCACCTGTCGGCGGGACCGTTACGCCGGTCGCAAGGGTGACTTCACCTGTCGAGTCGCACAGCGTAGGATCGCCATTATTGTTTTGCAGACACTCGGCGACCGCAGTCTTATAGGAGGCCACTCGTGCGATATTGTCCTGCCACTTGGCACGGGTGATGTAATCCTGATACTGCGGAATGGCGATGGCCGCCAGAATACCGATAATCGCCACAACGATCATTAGTTCGATCAGCGTAAAACCTTTTTGCACTTTTTGCATTTTGGTCATTTGTAACTCCCAATAAGTTGGAGAAAAAATCCAGCAGGAAGAACCTGCTGCAATGTTCTATACGCAAGGCCTATGCCAGTATCTAGCGATACCTGCTGGAAGATCACAGGGCGGCAGCCGTTACAACTATAACTAGTTGATTATAAACAATTATTTTTATTGGCCGCTATGTGGTCGTCAGCAGAACGTGACACGTATCACGGTGGCGCGATAGCGTTATACCCACTCAGGATCAGCTTCAGATTCAGATAGTCACGCGCTTGCGCCGCCTGCGTCAAACACTGACAAATTTTGTCAGTGCGCGGCGCAACAGACGAATTTATGCGGGTGGCGGCTGGTAACCCGGAATCCGCGAGACATCCACCTCGTCAATCTGCTCCGGGTCAAGAAACTCACGTGCGTAGCGATCGTAAACCTTTTCCCACATGAATACGTCAAACAAGTCGGGATCGACGTGCCCGTTCAGTTTGAACTTGCCCAGTATGGTCAGCGACTCGGTCAACGTCTTGCCCTTTTTGTAGGGCCTGTCCTTTGCGGTCAGTGCTTCAAAAATATCGGCGATGCCCATGCAGCGCGCCTGCACCGACATCTGGTCACGGGTCAGCCCCCGCGGATAGCCCTTGCCGTCCATGCGTTCATGGTGGCCGCCGGCATATTCCGGCACGTTCTTCAGGTGCCGGGGCCAGGGCAGCGATTCAAGCATTTGTATCGTAACTTCAATATGGTGGTTGATGATCTGCCGTTCCGCTGCGGTCAGCGTTCCGGCGCGTATCGTCAGGTTGCCGATTTCGTCACTCGTCAGAAAATCGCCGGCACTGCCGTCCGGACGGCGCCATTGATATTTGGCGGCAATCGCCTTGACGCGGGCGATATCCTCTTCGCGCATGGCCTCGCCACCGATGTTTGCCTTGCGCAGGAATTCGCGATCGTCATCTATGCCTTTCAAGAAGGCCTCGGTTGCCTCCTGCGGCACAACCCCCATCAACATCGCCAGCTTGGCGTCGCGTTTGATCACCTCGAAGCGCGTGTCAATCAGATCAATCCGGTCGTAAATCGTCTGCAGCTTGGTCGCCTTGTCTACGACATGCACCGGCGTAGTGACCTTGCCGCAATCGTGTAGCAGCCCGGCGATTTTCAATTCGTAGCGGTCCCGGTCGCTCATCGTAAAATCCCTGAGCGGGCCGGTCTTGCTGTTATTGACAGCCTCAGCAAGCATCATCGTCAACATCGGCACGCGTTCGCAATGCCCGCCGGTATATGGTGACTTGTCGTCAATGGCGGCGTTGATCAACTGGATAAATGATTCGAACAGAATCTCCAGATGGTTAATCAGCAGCCGGTTGGTCAGGGCGATGGCGGCCTGTGATGCCAGCGACTCCGCAAGTTGCTCGTCATCTTCCGAAAACGGCACCACGGCGCCGGTATCACGGTCTTTTGCATTGATAAGCTGCAAAACACCGATGATTTCGTCTTCGTGATTCTTCATCGGCACCGTCAGAAACGACGTGGACCGATAACCCGTTTTTTTGTCGAAATTCTTGGTGCCCGAAAAATCGAAACCGGCTTCAGTATAGGCATCGGCGACGTTGACCGAGCAGTCGTGATGCACGGCATAGGCGGCCACCATGCTGTTGATCGGCTCGCCCTCCTTGTCATACAGGTTTACCGGGTAAAAAGGGATTTCCACCCCGCTGGTGCCGCCCATGGCAATGTCCAGCGTATCGTTGCGCATGATTTCAAAGCGCAGCACCTGCTGACCGTCCGCCATGCGGTAAAGGGTGCCACCGTCAGCATTGGTAATGCTCTTGGCGGCAACCAGTATGGCCTCCAACAGCCGGTTGATGTCGCGCTCCTTGGACAGCGCAACACCGATGCGCAACAACTCACCCAGCCGATTCGAAAGCTCGTGCGAGGCCGGCGCAGCTTTCGTTTGATTCATCAACATATTCGATGCGGGAGGTTTACTTGATGCAAACCGCACGCACCTGTTTCATGTCGGTTATTCCCATCAGTACCTTCTCGATACCATCCTGCTTAAGCGTGTGCATGCCGTCTTCGAGCGCAGTTGAGACCATTTCGGCAACACGCGCGTGTTCCTGGATGTTTTTCTTCAGAGCATCTGTGCCGACCAGCAGTTCGTGCAAACCCACCCGCCCCTTGTAC
>JBBKXO010000086.1:0-11859 GCA_037969525.1 Burkholderiales bacterium
AATACGAGCAGCTGATCTCGCTGTGGAACCTGGCCCTGGCCAAGGCCAGGCAGAACTGATTCGCCGCCGCGGCGGCTGGAGAAAGCAATGGACGACGACGCCCTGAACATGAGCATCCGCAAGTTCCTAAAGACTGTAGGCGTTAATTCACAGCTGGCCATAGAGAAGGCCGTGCGCAAGGCCATCGAGGACGGCAAACTCCAAGGCACGGAGTCACTGCCGGCGACGATGACCCTCAACGTCGGCGCGCTGGCGCTGGATGTGAAATTTGAAGGTGACCTGAAGCTGGGCTGACCTGAAGCTCGGCTGACTTCATGGGCTGACTGCAACCCCCGGTAAAACCCGTCAGATTTTCATGATCTGCGCGCGGTAGTAGCGCAGTTCTTCTATCGATTCGTGGATGTCGGCCAGCGCCTCGTGTTTGCCGTGTTTCACCATGCCTGCCAGCACCTCGGGTTTCCAGCGCCGCGCGAGCTCCTTCAGCGTGCTGACGTCGATGAGGCGGTAATGAAAATAAGCATCCAGCTTGGGCAGGTACCGCACCAGGAAGCGCCGGTCCTGATGCACCGAATTGCCGCAGATCGGTGACACGCCCGACGGCACATGCAGCTCCAGGAAGGCGATCATCTGCGCCTCGACATCGGCCTCGGTCTGCGTTGAAGCCTTGACCCGGTCGATCAGACCGGATTTCTTGTGGGTCGATTGGTTCCAGTTGTCCATGGCTTCGAGCACCGTGTCGGGCTGGTGCACGACCAGCACCGGCGCCTCGACGATGACATTCAACTGTGCATCAGTGATGACGATGGCGATTTCCAGCACGCGGTCGGTTTCGGGGTTAAGACCGCTCATCTCCATGTCTATCCAGATGAGGGCGTTGGGATCCTGTGCCATAATGATTTTCGCCGTTTCTGCTGTATTTCTGTCGTATATAAGCTGAATTCTTGGACACGCATTGTGTCATAAGCACACCCTCCCACATAATCCCATATGCACACTTTTGGCCTTATTTTCCTCGTCGCTCTGCTGCTGACCGCCGCTCTCCGGCTATGGCTGGCCACCCGCCACGCCGCCTACGTCCAGTCCCACCGCCAGGTCGTACCGCCGAAGTTCGCCGACGTCATTACGCTGGATGCGCACCAGCGCGCAGCCGACTACACCACCGCCAAGACCCGGTTCGCGATGCTCGGCGTCTTCGTTGAGGTTGTGGTCGCGCTGGCATTCACTCTCGGCGGCGGCCTGCAGGCGCTGCATGAACTGACTGTCACCTGGTTCGGGCCGGGCATGGTTCGCGGACTGGCGCTGGTCGGCGGCGTCGCCCTGGTCATGATGGTGGTTGACCTGCCACTCAATCTCTACCGCACTTTCGTCATCGAAGAGCGCTACGGCTTCAACAAGGTCACGCTGAAGCTGTTCTGGATTGACTTCATCAAGGGCCTGCTGCTTTCGGCCGCGCTGGGCCTGCCGCTGCTGGCCGCTGTGCTGTGGCTAATGGGCCGCATGGGTGAACTGTGGTGGGTTTACGCCTGGCTGACATGGATGGGTTTCAATATTCTCATGCTTGCAGTGTATCCGTCGTGGATTGCGCCGCTGTTCAACAAGTTCTCGCCGCTGCAGGACGCAGCCATGAAAGAACGCGTCGAACGCCTGCTCGAGCGCTGCGGCTTCAAGGTCAAGGGGCTGCTGGTGATGGACGGCTCGCGCCGCTCCAGTCACGGCAATGCCTATTTCACCGGCTTCGGCAAGACCAAGCGCATCGTCTTCTTTGACACGCTGCTGTCACGGCTGGAGCCGCAGGAAGTCGAAGCTGTGCTGGCGCATGAGCTGGGGCACTTCAAGCTGAAGCATGTAATCAAACGCATCGCGTGGATATTCACGGCCAGCCTGGGTTTCCTGTGGCTGCTCGGCTGGGTGCTCGACAAGCCGTGGTTTTACGAGGGCCTCGGCGTCACGTCGCCGTCCACGGCGATGGCGCTGGTGCTCTTCGCCATCGTGGTGCCCGTATTCACCTTCCTGTTCCAGCCGCTCGGTGCGATGTATTCACGCAAGCACGAGTTCGAGGCCGATGCGTTTGCCGCGCAATACACGCCGGCCTCTGACCTGATCACCGCACTGGTCAAGCTCTACAAGGACAATGCGTCAACGCTGACGCCGGATCCGCTGTATTCGGTGTTCTATGATTCACATCCGCCGGCGACCGCGCGCATCGCGCGCCTGCAGCAGGCCGCCAGCTAGGACATGGGGAGACACGTCATGCGCGTCACTACTACTTTCAGCATCATTGTTGCGACTTTGTGGCTTGCCGCCGCTGCACAGGCCGAGCCTTTTGCCAAAGCCGATCCCAAGGCCGGGAAGAACCTGTACGACGAGGCCAAATGCAGCGCCTGCCATACCTCACGCATGGGCGGTGATGGCAACCGGATGTATACGCGCCCTGAGCACAAGGTCAAAGATGCCCCGGGTTTGCAGAAAATGGTGCAGTTCTGTGTCGACCGCACCGGTGCCGCAGTATTTCCCGAAGATGTAGTACACATCGCCGCCTATCTCAATCAACAGTTTTACAAGTTCCAGAAATAATAGAGCCGTAATCGTGACCGGACTTGCCGACAAAAAATGCAAACCCTGCGAAGGCGGAGTAGCACCGCTGAGCGCTGATGAAACCGCCATGTTGCTGAAGCGCCTGCAGGGCTGGGCCCTGGCCGGCGGCATGCTGACCAAGACTTTCGAATTCCGCAATTACCACGAGACCATGGCCTTCGTGAACGCCACGGCCTGGATTTCTCACCGCGAAGACCATCACCCCGACCTGACGGTGGGTTACAAGCTGTGCCGGGTTGCCTACATCACCCACGCCATCGGCGGCCTGTCTGAAAATGACTTTATCTGTGCAGCAAAAATTGATGATCTCCTCGAACTTTGAATTCGCGCTGGCGGCGATCCGCCAACTCATTTCGGCGCAGGCTAACATGCGCGCCGCGCATGTTAAGAAAAGCGCTTTTTTGCTTTTCGGCCGCAGCCAAAATGATTTTATCTGTGCCGCCAAGATCGACGAGCTGCTTGGCCACTGATCACAACAGCGGAGTGCAAATGCAGGGCCAGATCGTGGCTGCATTTGGCCGGCGTTTCCTGGTTGAATGCGCTGGCAATCGCATCCTCGACTGCGTGACCCGCGGCAAGCGCAATGATTACGCGTGCGGCGACCAGGTAACAGTCACTGCGCAGAATGAGGATCAGGGTGTCATCGATGACTGTATGGCGCGCCAATCCCTGCTCTATCGCTCTGACCAGTGGAAGCAGAAACTGATCGCCGCCAACGTCACCCAGATGCTCATGGTCGTGGCTCCAGTGCCGTCCTTCGACCTCGACGTACTCGACTGTTGCCTCGCCGCCGCCGAGCATGCCGAGATCCGGCCGCTGATCGTGCTCAACAAGGCCGACCTGCCGGAGTCCACAAAATCCGCGGCCGCGCTGTCACTGTACACGGCGATGGGTTATCCCCTGCTGCAACTGGTGGCTACACAGGGCGTGGCGGCGCTGCGCCCTTACCTCACCGGTCAGCGCAGCGTGCTCGTCGGCGAATCCGGCATGGGCAAATCGACCATACTCAACGCATTGGTGCCACTGGCTGCGGCGCAGACCCGCGAAGTCTCAGCGTCACTGGGCACCGGCAAGCACACGACCTCACATGCGCGGCTGCATCACCTTGATGCACAGAGCGACATCATTGATACCCCTGGCGTGCAGGCTTTCGGCGTGCATCACCTCGGGGTGGACGGCCTCGCTGCTGCATTTATCGAATTCCGCAACAGCCTCGGGCAATGCCGGTTTCGCGACTGCAAGCACCTCGAAGAACCGAGTTGTGCGATTTTGGCGGCAGTGGCGGCGGGACACATCGACGAGCGGCGGTTGATGTCCTACCGCAGGCTGGCGCAGGGCATACAGCGCCAGCAGAAAAGATACTAGGGCGCCCTGCTAGAAAACCCGCGCCACCGCCACGATCAGCAGCAGTACCAGCCACAACACCAGCGCACGCCAGATCAGACCGACCGTACCGCGCAGATCTTCAACGTCGACATCGTCACCGATGCCAAGCTCGGGCCGCTGATTGAGCATGCCGTCTTCGCGCAACGCACCGCCCAGCTTCACCCCCAGGGCACCGGCACCGCTGGCCAGCACCACACCTTCAGCACCGCGACCCCAGCCGGCCGCCTGAGTGCGCCAGCAGTAGGCAGCATCCTCGAAATTACCGGCGATCGAAAAGGTCGCAGCGGTAACCCGCGCCGGCAGCCAGTCGATCCAGAAAAATGCACGCACAGCGAACCGTGCGAAGGCGCTCTTATCAGGTTCGACCTGGCGCCCCCAGCGTTCGGCGAGCAGGTCGGCCGCACGGTAAACCACCGGGCCTACCGGACCAAACAAGACAAACCAGAATATCGGGCCCAGCACATGGCGATGCGCCTGCAGCAGCCCGAGTTCTATGGACACGCGCACGATATCGCTGGCATTCAGTTCATCGGCGGGCGCACCGCGCCAGCGTCCCAGCACGTCGCGGGCTGTAGTGATCTGCTGCTCGCGCAGCGCCTGTGATACGTCGGTGTAGCAATGGCTGAACCGGCGGAAGCCCATGGTCACGTAAAGCACGGCGATGCTCCAGCCGATGGCCAGCAGCACACTGGCCTCCCGCAGCTGCGCATGGATGAACACTATGATCAAGGCGATGGGCAGCACGGCGACGCCCCAGGCGATCACACCATGGCTGGCCTGCAGCCCGTTGAATTGGCGCTCCAGGTAGTCGGCGTAAGACTCGAACGCTGCATAAATTCGGTTGCCGCGCCGTAACGGCCATGCCTGCTCCAGCAACAGCGCTATCACCAATGCCAGGAATTTCATGCGTTCGCGCCCTGATACAGAAAATGCTTTAAAAACAACTACTTATTATGCTTTATGCCGGATAGTCGATGGCCACGATTTCGACCTCGGTGACGCCGGCAGGACGCTGCCACTTGACGCTGTCGCCGACTTTTGCGCCGAGCAGAGATCGCGCCAGCGGCGAACCCCAGCTGATTTTGCCGGCAGCAACATCGGCCTCATCGTCGCCGACGATGCCGAAAACCTGCACCACACCAGCGGCATCCTCGACCTTTACGGTGGCGCCAAAACGTACTTCGTCACGGGGATGTCCGGCAGCATCGACGAGTTCGGCGCGTTCAAGTTGGGCATTTAAATAACGCTGGTCGCGCTCGACTTCGCGCAGCTTGCGCTTGGCCTCGGAATCTTCCGCAGCAACGCCCTTGAGCCGTTCATGCTGCTCAGCGAGTTCGCGCGAGCGCGAGCGCAACTGCTCCAGACCGTGAGGCGTCACGTAATTGGCGTGCGCCGGCACCGGACGCTCGGGCAATTCGCTGGCGCTGAAGTCGTCGTCGCTTTCTTTTACAAATGCACGGCTCATGTTGGTTCCCGGCGACAGACTTTCCGGTCGCGGTTCATTAACTGGGTTTCTGCATCAGAACGCCTGGCCGTATTCTGCCAGATCTCCTCTTTTATACCGGCTACTCCGCTTACTGGCAACCAGCACGGGCATGCGCCCAGACCAGAGTGCGGTTGTTGGCGGGCATGGCATGATCGGCACGGATCGTGAAACCATGCCGGCCGGCCAGTTCATGCACCGCCTCGACGTCACGGATACCGCTCAGGGGGTCGCGGGCGCGCAGAAAAGCATCGAATCGGGCATTGGATTCAGCCGTGGGCCGGCCACCGTAGTGAAAAGGACCATAAACCGCAAGCACCCCGCCGGGGGCCAGTATGCGCTCTGCACCGCGGAAAAAATTCTGCACTGAAGACCACGACATGATGTGCAGCGTATTTGCACTGAACAGCCCGTCGATGGCGGTGACCGGCCAGTCCGTATTGTCCACATCCAGGGCCAGCGGCGGACGCAGGTTGGGCAGTCCGGACTCATCTTGCCACGCAACAATCCCGGGCAGATTTTCGGCGACGTCACTGGGCTGCCAGGTGAGGTGTTGCAGCGAAGCGGCAAAAAATGCCGCGTGCTGTCCGGTGCCGGAACCGATCTCCAGCACATGGCTGGCGCCGGCAAAGGCCTCGCGCAGCACCGCAAGTAGCGGTCCGCGATTGCGCTCGCAGGCCTCTGACCAGGGCTTTTCCGGCTTCAACGCGGACCGTAACCCAGGAAACTGACCAGATCATCCCGCTGCGTCATCGCGTCCTGGTAACCCAGTTGTATCAGCGAGCGGCAGTAGGCCTGCTCAAACAGCACATATGACAACAGGTTGGATCCCGTGCTCTTCAGGCCGCCGACCGTCCGCAGCAGCATCCTGATCACCCGCGGCAATTCATGCGCATGCTGCGTGGCAATCTGGCTCAGCGGCACGCTGGGAGTCAGTACGCGGAATTCGATGGCGCGCAGGGGATACCCATGCGCCTGCAGGGTTTCGGGAGGGATGATGCTGATGGTGCGATTGATTCGCTGCAGGCGTTCAAGATCAACCTCCAGGCCATCAAGGAAAATGCTGTCGAGTGCATGACCGGCGATCTGCGCCAGCGATGGATAACCATTACCCTGCTCGAGCGGTGGCGGCCGCTGCGGCTGGCGCGTCTGGCGGCCAACGCCAATCACCAGCAACCGGTCGGCGCCCAGGTGCAAGGCCGGACTGACCGGCGCAACTTGACGCATTGAACCATCCCCGAAGTATTCGCGATTGATACGCACCGGGGGGAAAATGAACGGCAGCGCGCTGGATGCCATCAGGTGCGGCAATGCAATCGGCATGGCCACACCGACACGGCGCGCGCGCTCCCAGCCGGCAAGGCTGGCCCGACCCTGGTAAAAAGTGACCGACTGCCCGCTGGTATAGCCAGAACAGGTCACCGCGAATGCCGTCAGATCACCGGACTCTATACAGCGTTCGATCGCCGGAAAATCGACATGGCGTCCGAGCAGACTGGCCAGGGGTGCGTTGTCGAGCAGAGAAATTGCGCCGCCACCAGAGAGTCTGCCCGCTGATAGCGCTGCCAGCATCCAGCGTGTGCTGTTGCCCAGCGCACCCCAGGCATCGGCCCGGTAGACATGGTGCACATGAAAGTTTTTCCACACCGTCATCAAGCGCCGCACGCCGCGGCGGAAATTGGCCGCATCGGTGGCCAGCACCGCAGCATTGATCGCCCCCGCCGAAGTGCCGCAGATGATGGGAAACGGATTGCGCACCTGCTTGGGCAGCAGTTCATACAACGCGCGCAGCACTCCCACCTGATAGGCGGCGCGGGCACCACCGCCGGACATGATCAGGCCAACGGTGGGATGGGCGGATGCAGGTTTGCTGGACATGGGTTTGTGATCGCAATAATGCACCATTCGGCGCAGCGTTTGCACTCAGGCCGCGATGGCGACTGACACCAGTTCCGGATCGAGCAGGCTGACGATGGCCTGCGGCGGAATACTGACCAGGAAACCGCGGCTGCCGGCTTGGAAGGCAGGCGCTGCGCGCTCATCGCCCGTCGAGCAGGCGGCACATACTGTAGAGCATGCCCGCAGTTGCACCCCAGATGTATCGCCCGTCCCAGGGAATTGCCAGGTAATGCCGGTGGCGGCCGCGGAAATGAAACTGCCGACGCTGGTAGTTGCCCGGGTCGAGGAAATACGTCAACGGTACCTCGAATATATCTTCCACTTCGAACGTGTCGGGCACCACATGGAACGGCGGCTCGACCCAGCCGACGACTGGTGTTATGCGAAAGCCCGATGGGATTTCATAGCCCGGCAGGCGGCCCAGCAGGGTCACGCGATCCGCGGCCAGACCGATCTCCTCCGCTGTTTCCCGCAACGCCGTCGCTTCACGATCAGCGTCATCCGGTTCGACGCGTCCGCCGGGGAAACTCACCTGACCGCCATGGTCGCGCAGGTGTGCGGTGCGCTGGGTCAGCAACACCTGGACACCGCCTTCGCGATTGACTAGCGGCACCAGCACCGCCGCTTCGGTGACGCGTATACCTTCCTGTAGCGCGATCCTGTGCAGATCATCGTGCTCGTGTGGCGGGGCCGGTCGAGTGAGCCGTTCCGCAATGAACTCGCGCGACAGCGGGAATAGTCGGCGGGTTTCGGGTGTTAGCGGAGCTGAAGTCACGGCGGCAGTGCTACTGTTTGATTTAAAAGGGAATTTTACATTTCCATGGATGCCGTGTCACGCACCAGGGAATGTCCGGTTTCCGCGTCAAACAATACAGCGCAGCGGCTTGGCTTGGCCTAGACTAGCAGGCGGTTTCCCCCCACTAACTGAGGAGCTCTACATGAAACTAAGCAGCATGATACTTGCAGCAAGTCTGGCACTGGCAAGCGGTGCGGTATTGGCCAGCAGCTGCCCGAAGCACATGAAAGCCATCGATGCGGCTCTGCCTACTGCCAAGATCAGCGCGACACAAATGGCGGAAGTGAAGAAACTGCGCGCCGACGGTGAGGCATTCCACAAGGACAAGAAGCATGCCGAGTCCATGGAAGCGCTGAGCAAAGCCGAAAAAATTCTGGGTATTTGATACCAGACAGTGGTTTCAGGAATCCCCGCCCAAGGCGGGGATTTTTTTGCGCCAGATCGACAACTCGATGCAGCTGCCGGCTATTTTTTCTCGACAGCTTTCAGATTTAACTTGTCAGCCGCGATGTCCTTCTTTTCGCCCTTGATCGCCTGCGTCATCGCCGCGACGGTGTTCTGCCGCGGCGTGACCATCCAGGTCAACCAATGTCTATCGGAACAAACAACCGTGAATTCTCGCGCTGAATGAGCAAGGCCACGCTTTTCCCGGTCTTTGCCGTAAGGTTGCGCAGATCTTCCACGCTCTTGACCGGCGTACCATTGACGGCAAGCACCAGGTCACCCGACTGAATACCGGCCTTTGCCGCCGGACCGCTGACTTCCTCGACCAACAAGCCGCCCTGCACTTTCGATTGTTGCTGTTCCTCCGCATTCAACGACCGCACTGCGAGGCCAAGCTTGCCGGTATTCTCCGATGACGATCCGGCGTTGGCGGCTACCGCATCGGCCTTGGCCTCACCGACGGAAATCTTGATATCCTTTTGCGCACCCTTGCGCCAGATGCCGAGTGTCGCAGTGGTGCCTGGGCGCAGTTCGGCAACGCGGGCGGAAAGATCAATGGATCTCGAGATCTCCTGGTCGTCGAGCGACAGAATCACGTCGCCATCCTTGAGTCCCGCCTTTGCTGCGGGACTACCCGGCTCGACCGAACTGACCAATGCACCTCCAGCCTGCTTCAATCCAAACGACTCGGCCAGGGACTGATTCACTTCCTGGATCGTTATGCCAATACGCCCACGGCTCACTTTGCCGTGCTGCACCAGTTGGTCCTTGACCTTGATGACCATGTCGATGGGGATTGCAAATGACAGGCCCTGATAGCCACCGGTGCTGCTGTAGATCTGGGAATTGATACCGATGACTTCGCCGGTCAGATTGAACAGCGGGCCACCCGAGTTTCCTGGGTTGACCGCTACGTCAGTCTGAATAAACGGAACATACGTGCCGTCAGGCAGGGCGCGGGATTTAGCACTGACGATGCCCGAAGTCACCGTGTTCTCAAAACCGAAAGGCGAGCCGATCGCCGCCACCCACTCACCAACGCGCACCTTGTCGGAATTTCCAAGGCGCACGGTCGGCAATCCGGCCGCCTCGATCTTCAGAACTGCAATGTCTGTCTGCGGATCGCTGCCGATCACCTTGGCCCGGAACTCGCGCCGGTCGGTCAATTTCACCGTCACCTCGGCCGCGTTCGCAACCACGTGGGCATTGGTCAGGATCACCCCGTCAGGGCTGACGATGAATCCGGATCCCTGACCGCGCGACGGCGGTGCCTGATCCGGCATCGGCAATCCGAAATGGCGGAAAAATTCAAAGAACGGATCGTCGCGATCCAGCCCTCGTGCGCCGTTGTTAACGGTCTTTACATTCTGCGTCACACTGATGTTAACCACCGCGGGCCCATAGCGCTCGACCAGTGCCGAAAAGTCCGGCAACGTCATCACAGTTCCTGCGGCAACGGATTGCAACGCAATGGGCGCATTGTGCGCACCCGCTTGTGCCGGTTGATACACCTTGTAGCCACCGAACCCGAGGGCGAGGATGACCGCCGTGGCGATCAACGATTTATTCAATAACGATCTAGTCATGATGGTCTCCGTATGTTGACTGAACGACTGGAGAATGCATTTGCATCCTCACACGGGACCCATGATGGGCGCGCAGACTTAAATCAGACTTAAGGTTGTTTTCCCGATTTCAAGTCAGGGGAAACCGGATACGTACGGCGAGGCCGCGCCCGCCCGGTGCATCCTCCAGCGCGACGCTTGCACCGTGACGCTCTGCAATGCGGCGGACGATGGCCAGACCCAGGCCGCTGCCCGGACTTTCGCTGCCCGGCCGCCGGTAAAAACGGTCGAATACGCGTTCACGCTCCTCTGCGGGAATGCCCGGCCCATCGTCGACAACCTCCAGCACCACGGCATCGCCATCGCGCCGGATATTGACATCGACCCGGCCCGCGCGCGATGCATGGCGCAGGGCGTTGTCGATCAGGTTTCCGAGCATGACGCGCACGCCTTCCGGATCGGCCTGCAGTGTCAGGGCATCAACACCGGTTACACCGAGGTCCATCGCCTTGGCGTCGGCCAGCGGCAAGCGTTCAGCGACGACCTGCCGCGCCAGTTCCACCAGGTCAACCGGCCCCGGCGCGCGTTCCGCGGCGTCCGGGCTTTGCCGCGCCAGCGTCAGCAATTGTTCGACGACTCGGGTGGCACGGGCAAGCCCGCTCCGCACCACGGCAAATGCGGCGGTGCGCTCTGCATCCGACCCCGCGCGCTCCGCCAGCTGAATCTGCAACATCAGTGCCGCGAGCGGTGTACGCAATTCGTGCGCAGCATCGGCAACGAAATCGCGCTGCACCGCCAATACCTGCGCCAGACGCGCCAGCAGGTCATTAAGCGCGTCAACCAGGGGCCTGACTTCATCTGGCAGTTCGCCGGCAGTCAACGGATCCAGTGCAGATGCTGTTCGTACGCTGATGGCCCGCGCTACCGTTTCGAGTGAGCGCAGTTCCCTGCCTACGACAAACCAGACCAGCAGGCCCAGCAACGGCAACAGCAACAGAAAAGGAATCAATGTATTAAACGCTGACGACGCGGCAAGCCGATTGCGTATGCCCATGGGCTGCGCAACCTGAATTGTGATCCCCCGCTCCTGTATGGCGAACACCCGCCACGTGCCGGCATCAGTCTGCACAGTGTCAAAGCCGAGGCGGGCATGGTTGGGCAGTCCGACGTGGGGACGTGAAAAATACATCCTTCCGCCATCGCGACTCCAAACCTGTATGACAAAATCAAATTCGTCGGTCAGATCCGCGGGATCAACAATCATGCCTTCAAAACTTCGGTCACGCAGAGCCAGCGCCATCTGCCGGAGGTGATAATCAAACACTTCATCGAGCTCGGCGCGCGCCTGTCGATAAACGCCCCACGCAGCAACAATGCCGGCAATCAGCACTCCGGCTAGCAGCAGGAAGAGCAGCTTGCGGCGGATGGAAGTCATACCTTGTAGCCCACCCCGCGGATGTTGCGGATGAAGTCCGTTCCGAGTTTTCTGCGTAGTGCATGAATATGCACCTCGATCGCGTTGCTTTCGATTTCCTGTCCCCAGCCGTAGAGGCGCTCTTCAAGCTGGCCACGCGACAATACACTTCCCGGACGCTCGAGCAGCGCTTCGAGTAACGCGAATTCCCGTGGCGACAACGCCAGCGGCGAGTCGGAAAACGTTGCCTCGCGGGTTGCTGGATTCAGCGTTAGCC
>JBBKXO010000087.1:0-8304 GCA_037969525.1 Burkholderiales bacterium
ACTTTTCCCTGCAGATTGTTCATCGCAAAGCCTCCAGTGCCTCGTTGAGGGATGCCGGATCGGTAACCGCATAGCCCTGCAACCCGCTCACGATGCGCTTGGTCAAACCCGCCAACACCCTGCCCGGCCCACACTCGACGACATGGGTTACACCCTGTTCGGAAAAGGCCTGCACGGTCTCCACCCAGCGCACGGGGTTGCAGGCCTGACGCGCCAGTGCATCCTTGATCAAAGCGGGATCGTTCACTATGGCCACATCCACATTATTGACGACCGCAATCTGCGGAGCACGTAGCGTAATGCCCTGCAAGTGCGCCTGTAGGCGCTCTGCCGCCGGCTTGAGCAGCGAGGAATGAAAAGGCGCGCTGACCGGCAGCATTACTGCACGCTTGGCGCCGCGCGCCTTGGCTCCCGCCGCACCACGCTCCACTGCCGCCTTGTGTCCGGCAATCACCACTTGATTGGGTGCGTTGAAATTGACGGCTTCCACCACTTCTCCCTGCGCCGCTTCGGCGCACGCCGCCCGCACTGCATCATCATTCAAACCGAGTATGGCGGCCATGGCGCCGGTGCCCCGCGGCACTGCTTCCTGCATGGCCAGTGCGCGAAAGCGCACCAGCGGCACGGCGTCGGCAAAGGCCAGCGCGCCGGATGCTACCAGTGCTGTGTATTCACCAAGGCTGTGGCCGGCGACCACGGCAGGCACCGGCCCGCCGGCTTCCTGCCAGGCGCGATACATGGCGTAGGCTGCCGTCAGCATCACCGGCTGAGTATTCACGGTGGCATTCAGTTCTTCCGCGGGGCCCGTAGCAACCAGTTGCCATAAATCCTGCCCCAACGCCGCAGAAGCCTCTGCGAAAGTATCGCGCACCACTTTCGTCTCGGCAAAGCCCTGCATCATGCCCACCGACTGCGAACCCTGTCCCGGAAATACCAGCGCCAGTTTCATGCCGTCATCCTCACCACTTCAAAAGTACCGCGCCCCAGGTAAAACCGCCGCCCACTCCTTCAAGCAGCACATGATGCCCCGGGCGTATGCGTCCATCGCGCACGGCCTCGTCCAATGCCAGCGGCACCGAAGCCGCTGAAGTATTGGCATGGCGATCCACCGTCGTAATCACCCGCTCCATCGACATGCCGAGCTTCTTGGCGGTCGACTGGATGATGCGGATGTTGGCCTGATGCGGAATCAGCCAATCAACTGCAGATATCTCCATCCCGCCGGCGGCAAGAACTTCCAGCGCCACTTCTTCGAGCACTTTCACGGCAAACTTGAATACTGCAGTACCTTCCATCTGCAACAGCGGGCGGCCGCTGACTTTGCCGCCGCTGACGGTACCGGGAACCGACAGTATGGAGGCATGATTGCCGTCCGCATGCAGGCGGGAGGCCAGGATGCCGGGCTCTGTACTGCGCTTCAGTACCACAGCACCGGCGCCATCACCAAACAATACGCAGGTGCCGCGGTCGTTCCAATCGAGGATGCGCGAATAGACTTCGGCACCGACGACCAGAATGTGCTCGTACTGGCCAGAGCGCATGTACTGGTCCGCTGTGGCCAGCGCATAGACAAACCCGCTGCACACTGCCTGTAAATCAAATGCCGGCATGTTTTTGATGCCCAGCTTGGCCTGTAATATGCAAGCGGTGCTCGGAAAAACCATGTCCGGCGTCGTCGTCGCGACGATGATCAGGTCGAGTTTATCCGCCGCAATGCCCGCCATGTCCAGGGCGCGCCGCGAAGCCTGCAGTGCAAGATCGCTGGAGCTCTCATTTTCCGCAGCAATATGCCGCTGGCGGATACCGGTACGCTGCTGTATCCATTCATCGGACGTATCAACCGTAGTTGCAAGATACTTGTTGGTCAGCACCTTTTCCGGCAGATAACTGCCCGTGCCGATGATCCGAGAATAAATACCGCTCATGCAGATTCAACTTTCATCTGTAATGCCGCCATGCGCTCTGTAATGTGTTCCAGCACACCAGTGCGTACTTCACTGAGGGCATGTTCGATCGCGAAGCCAAATGCGTAGGTGTCTGCCGAGCCGTGACTTTTGATCACCACGCCACGCAAACCCAGCAGGCTGGCGCCATTGTAACGGCGATGATCGACGCGTTTCTTGAACGCATTGATTACCGGCATGGCGACCAGACCTGCGAGTTTGGTCATCAGGTTCCTGCCAAATTCGTCCCGCAGGTAGGTCCGCAGCATTTGCGCCAGGCCTTCGGAGGTTTTTAACGCAACATTGCCGACAAAGCCGTCGCAGACTATGACGTCCGTCGTGCCTTTATAAATATCGTCGCCCTCGATATTGCCGTAGAAATTGAGCCCGCTGGCACGCAGCAGCGCGGCGGCGGATTTGACCACGTCGTTCCCCTTGATGTCCTCGGTCCCGATATTGAGCAGGCCCACACTCGGACGCGTTTTGTTCTCGACAGACGAGACCAATTCGGCACCCATGACGGCGAACTGCAGCAGATGTTCGGCTGTACAGTCGACGTTGGCACCGAGATCAAGAATGTGGGTGTGGCCTTTCACCGTGGGCAGCATGCCGGCAATCGCAGGCCGGTCGATGCCCGGCAGCGTTTTCAACACGAACCTGGAAATCGCCATCAAAGCGCCGGTATTGCCTGCGCTGACGCACGCCTGCGCCTCGCCGCTCTTGACCAGATCAATGGCCACCCGCATCGAGGAATTCTTTTTGCCGCGCAATGCATTTGCGGGCGGTTCGTCCATTTCGACGACTTCGGTGGCATGACGCACGCTGATACGCTCGACGCTTGCAGCGCCCGCGCGGTCCAGTTCCGCGGTGATTGCGTCCTGCAACCCCACCAGCACGAACCGGCATTGCGGATCGCGACGCGACCATTCAACAGCAGCGGGCACGGTGACACGCACGCCGTGATCACCACCCATGCAGTCGATGGCTACGGTCACATCCATCAGGGGCTTCTCCTCTTCAGGACCCGGTTTTTATAGTAAACGCCGGGCTTCCCGCAACGACCCGTGATTTACTCGCCCTTGGTCTTGATCACTTTCTTGCCCCGATAATACCCGTTGGGGCTGATGTGATGACGCAGGTGCACCTCGCCGGATGTCGGCTCCACGGCAAGTGCGGGGGCAGTGAGCCCGTCGTGGGAGCGATGCATCCCGCGCTTTGAGGGGGACTTCTTGTTTTGCTGAACAGCCATTTCAATCTCCTGAAATTAACTTAACGTTTCTGTTTCTTTGTATGCCGGGGTTCCAGCAGCGTATCCAAATTGGCAAACGGCCTATCCACTACATTTTTCGGTGCAGCAGCGGATTTTCCGCTGCTGCACTTTTCCGGGTCATGCCTGACTGCCAGCGGCAAACCCAGCAATATCTCGTCTTCCACCAGCTCCTGTAAATCCAGTTCTTGTCCGGCTTCTATCCATTCCAGCGCTTCCGGATCGTCATCATCCTGCTGCACAGCACCGGGATGCGACAACAGCACCCTGGACTGCAGCGCCAGCTCATAATCCAGCGGCGCCAAACACCTGTCGCATTGCAGTCGGATACTGGAAGTGATCTCAAGTTCCAGTAACGGTCGCTGAAACTGATCCTGTCCGCCACGCACCACATAGGACACCGCCCCACCACTGCTGCCCAGGCGATCCTGTAACCGCGGCATGGCCGCAATCATCAACTGTCCATTGCACTGGCTGGCCGCGCGAGCAAACCCGAAGGGATCTTCAATACGATGAACTGCGACCGGACCAGACATAAACGGCGCATGATAATATTTCCGGCCTCTGCTGTCAAAAACAATGATGCCAATTTCCCTGTCAAGCCAAGCACTTAGCGACACTCGTTTGCCTGCGCTTGCGGTCGCTCCCCTGCCCACGCCAACCCGCTTATCGTCCGCAGTTTCAGGCACTTACGCCCGCAGATGCACCCCACGATGACGACCCGCGAAATTGTGCTGGCTTCTTCGTCCAGTTACCGCAAGGCGCTGATCGCCAGGCTGGGGCTGGAATGCCGCAGTCTGGCACCGGACATCGACGAGCGCCCTCTGGCTCACGAAAGCCCCATTGAGACTGCAACCAGGCTCGCGCAAGCCAAGGCCCGCAAGATCGCCAGCGTCGCCCCTGACGCCCTGATCATTGGCTCTGATCAGGTGGCCATGCTGGGCGACACTGCGTTAGGCAAGCCCGGAACCCACGCCGCAGCGGCGCAGCAATTGCGCGCCATGAGCGGACAGACTGTTCTGTTTCATACGGCACTGTGCCTGCTCGACGCGGCTTCCGGCGACATGCAGGTGACTGATGTACCAACCAGAGTGCGTTTCCGCGAACTCAACGCTGCACAGATCGAACGCTACCTCAAACGCGACCAGCCTTATGACTGCGCCGGCAGCGCCAAGATTGAAGCGCTGGGAATTGCCGTCGTTGAAAAAGTGGAAAGTGACGACCCGACGGCGCTGATCGGTCTGCCGTTGATTGCGCTGGTGAGCATGCTCAAACGCGCGGGCATCGATGTGCCATGACCGCGCCTTGCATTACCTGATACTGAATCCACCCAAACCACCGAGTTTCACCAGTGTTTCCGCTGTTGCCGCACCAAAGCGCCGGGCAAATCGCTCGGCAATATTTTCCTGCAGCGTAAAGTCGACAATGTCCTCGGCCTTGACCACTTCGCGCGCGACATAGTCCAGGCTGCCCAGCGCATCAGCAAGTCCGAGATCTATGCTTTTCTTGCCCACCCACATCAATCCCGAAAACATGTCCGGCGTTTCCTTGAGCCGCTTGCCGCGACCCTGACGCACCACGGTGATGAACTGCTGATGGATGTCGCCCAGCATGATTTCGGCATGCGCTTTATGCTGCTCCTGTATCGGAGAAAAAGGATCGAGAAAACCCTTGTTCTCGCCAGCCGCCAGCAGCCGCCGCTCGACTCCCAGCTTATTCATCGTGCCGGTGAATCCAAATCCATCCATCAGCACGCCGATCGAACCGATGATGCTCGCCTTATCCACATAAATCTTGTCCGCTGCAGCGGCGATGTAATAACCGCCGGAGGCACAAATGTCCTCGACTACCGCATATAGCGGAATCGCTGGATATTTAGCGCGCAGGCGCTTGATTTCATCATTGATGTAGCCCGCCTGCACCGGACTGCCGCCCGGACTGTTGATGCGAATCACCACGCCCTTGGTATTTTTGTCTTTGAATGCGGCCTGCAGTCCACCCATGATCTTGTCGGCACTGGCCTGGCTGCCGGCACTGATGACGCCATTGATATCAACCAGCGCGGTGTGACTGCCCGGCAGCGCGTCGCCTTTGTAGATCCAGCCCATGCCGATAAACAGCACTACAACCAGATAAGTCAGAAATGCCAGTTTGAAAAATACCCCCCAGCGCCGTGCACTGCGCTGTTCCTTGACTGCAGCCAGCGCCACTTTTTCCAGTACGCCACGTTCCCACTGCGGGCCATTCGGTGCTTGTTCAGACATATAATTTCCTTTAAAAACAATATATTACATTAAATACCTGGATTCGGGGTTCTGTTCTGTATACCCGGCAACAACCAGTCGCGTAAACCGGGCAAATCATCCACCATCAACAGGGGATTGCAGCCAGCCAGCGCCGTCCGTTGATGTGCGCCATAAGTTACGGCAACTGCAGCCACACGGGCCGCGTTGGCCATCTCCAGATCATGCGTCGTGTCGCCGATCATCACGGTTGCTGGGGCAGACACAGCCAGCTTGTCCATGACCGCCTGGAGCATGCCGGGATGCGGTTTCGAAAATCCTTCATCAGCACAGCGCGTGACATGAAAAAACTGACCCATAGCGGAATCCTGTAATGACCGATCCAGACCGCGCCGGCTTTTGCCTGTCGCCACCGCCAGCAGATAGCCCGCAGTGTGCAAATCACGGATCAGATCGGCCGCTCCGGGAAACAGCGTCGTGGCGCCGTCGCGCCGCAAAAAATGTTCACGGTAACAATCCACCACCCGCCGGTAATCCCCTGCCGGCAATTCCGGCAGCACATGTTTCATCGCATCGGTGAGTCCCAGGCCGATCACATAGCGTGCCTGTTCATTCGTAGGTACCGGCAGTTCCAGCTCGGCGCAGGCCGCCTGCAGCGATTCCGCGATCGCCGCCGCCGAATCCATCAACGTGCCATCCCAGTCAAACACCAGCAGTTCAAACGCTCTGGGCATGCTTTTTCTTTACTGCGACGGACTCGGCGAAAGTACGCAGCTCCAGCGGCAGAGGCGCCTCGATGGTCACCCGCTGTTTGCTGAGCGGATGGGTGATCTCTACACGCCAGGCATGTAGAAACATGCGTTTCAGGCCCTGCTTCGCCAGTATTTTGTTCAGCGGAAAATCACCATACTTGTCATCGCCGAGTATCGGAAATCCCAGATGCGCCAGATGCACGCGTATCTGATGGGTGCGTCCGGTCTTGAGCTCTGCATCGAGCAGGCTGTACGGACCGACGTGCCGCTCCAGCCGGAATATGGTCATTGCGGTGTTGCCCTCAATACCGACGCTGACCCGCCGCTCCCCGGAGGACAGCACATATTTCTCCAGCGGAAAATCGACGACCCGCTTGCGCTCCGTCCACTTGCCCTGAACCAGAGCGTAGTAGTGCTTTTTGGTTTCCCCGGCCTGCAGCTGACGATGCACCTCCACCAGAGCGGCCCGCTTTTTGGCCAGCATCAGCACCCCGGAGGTTTCCCGGTCGAGCCGGTGCACCAGTTCCAGGAATTTTCCTGCCGGACGCGACTGGCGCAGGGCCTCAATGACGCCGAAACTGACGCCACTGCCGCCATGTACCGCCATGCCCGAGGGCTTGTTGATCACCAGCAGCGCCTCGTCCTCGAACAGCACCTCGGGCTTGAAACTGGCGCCGGCTGTGGACGGCACTGACGTTTTCTGCGCCGTGCGTATGGGGGGGATACGCACCAGATCGCCCAGCTGCAAGCGGTAATCGGGGCCGATACGGCCGCTGTTGACCCGCACCTCCCCGCTGCGCAGGATGCGGTAAACATGGCTTTTCGGCACCCCTTTCAGCAATCGCATCAGGTAGTTGTCGATGCGCTGCCCGACCGAATCCTCGCCAATCGGTTGCCGTATTACGGAATCTTTACTTAACTTGTTCATTTACTTATACTTCTTGGCAGCGCTGACCCAGCGGACGACGCGGATGCCGTAACCGGCACCGCGGGCAAAAAGCCCGACGCGACGAAATACCGGGACGGCTGCGCACTGCAATGGATGCCCGAACGACGCGAATGCGGCTAAGGCAATGTTGCATGTTCCACGGCGATAGCCGTGTTTGCAATGAATATACAGGGTTAAAGTCGCTCACCAACAGAAGTAGCGATACTAGACGAATTACGCGCTCAAGGCACTGTTTGAATTCCAGGATTCGCGAGATACGCGGGTCCCCGTATTACACAACTGCATAACCAGGACACTGATAACGATCTGTTGTCGTCAATCGACTGAAATACTCCGAGTTCGCCGCCCATGGGCGGCAGCAGTTGTAGTTGTGGTCATCCCGTGCAAATCCTTGAGCGCGGGAGAAGAAAATGAAACGCATGTTGTTCAATGCAACGCAAGCCGAAGAGCTGCGCGTTGCAATAGTCGATGGCCAGAAACTGGTCGATCTCGACATCGAGTCCGCAGGTAAAGAGCAGCGCAAAAGTAATATCTACAAGGGTGTCATCACCCGCATCGAACCCAGCCTCGAAGCCGCTTTCGTTGATTACGGCCACGAGCGGCATGGGTTTCTCCCCTTCAAGGAAGTCGCCCGCGCCTACTTCAAGGCCGGTGTGGACGTGGGCCGTGCCCGCATCCAGGATGCACTGAAAGAGCGCCAGGAAATCATCGTCCAGGTCGACAAGGACGAACGCGGCACCAAGGGCGCTGCGCTGACCACTTACATCAGCCTTGCCGGCCGTTACCTGGTGTTGATGCCCAACAATCCGCGCGGCGGCGGCGTCTCGCGCCGCATCGAGGGTGAAGAGCGCGCCGAACTCAAGGAAGCGGTCTCCCAGCTCGACGTGGCCAACGGCATGAGCGTCATCGCCCGCACCGCCGGCATCGGCCGCACCACTGAAGAACTCAACTGGGACCTGAGCTACCTGATGCAGCTTTGGACGGCAATCGAAACGGCCGCCAAGCAGCAGGACGGTGCGTTCCTGATTTTTCAGGAATCCAGCCTGGTCATCCGCGCGATCCGCGACTATTTCCATGAAGACATCGGCGAAATTCTGATCGATACCGATTCGATCCATGAGCAGGCCGTGCAGTTCATGAGCCATGTCAT
>JBBKXO010000088.1:0-4297 GCA_037969525.1 Burkholderiales bacterium
GAAAACCATCGAGTCAGTGCGCGAGTTGCACAGCCGCCCGGCGCAACGAGCAGCGCAGGGGAGCCCGCAGGGCCGGCGAGCCGGGGCCGCCTTCTTTTGGTTACTTTTCTTGGCGGAGCAAGAAAAGTAACCAGCCGCCGGGCTGCCCCCGGCCAACCCACGGCAGCAAATCAAAAAAGCGGCGAGCTAAGCTGGCGTCAACACATGTATCGCCCGGCTGGCGACCATCTCCCGCGTCTTCGCCGCATATTCCTTCATATGCGGCGCAACCCCATGCGCCTTGAGCGCATCCATAGACGCCCACTTCTCGATCACAACGAAAGTATCGGGACCGTATATTGTCTGCACCGACAGCCCGGGATCGGCATCGATCGCGGGCCCGTATTCGATGCAGCCCTGCTCCGCCTGCACAGCGGGCATGTTGGCGCGGAAATGGCGCAGGAGCTCGTCGCGCCTGCCCGGGTTGGCGGTGATGACGGCGATGACGTGGATCATTTCTTTCCTTTCTGCGGAATCGAACCTGCCGGTCCGGCATGCAAGCAAAAAGCTGTGATCAGCCGTTCACTCCGGTTTCGCGCCCGAAGCCTTCACCACCTTCGCCCACTTCTTGATCTCGGACTTGATGTACGCAGTGAACTGCTCCGGCGTGCCGTAGACAATCTCGAAACCGACGCCAGACAGACGCTTGACCACGCCTGCGTCCTGCAAGGACTTGTGGATGTCGGCATTCAACCGTGCGACGATAGCCTTCGGCGTACCCGCCGGTGCCAGCACACCGAACCATGAGCTCGATTCAAACCCGGGGTAGGTTTCGGCAATGGTCGCAATATCCGGCGTTGCCGGGGTCCGCTTCAGCCCGGTGGTGACGATGCCGACCAGTTTGCCGGAGCGCACATGCGGCAGCGTGGAGGCCATGCCGCTGATCATGACCTTGATGTGCCCGCCCACCAGATCCGAAATCGCCTGGCCGCTGCCCTTGTACGGCACATGCAGCATGTCAATGCCGGCCATGTCGTTCAACAGTTCACCGGTCAGGTGGCCGACACTGGCCACGCCCGCCGAAGCGAATGACACTTTTTTGGGATTGGCCTTGGTGTAGGAGATGAATTCCTTGAAATTCTTCGCCGGCAACGACGGATGAGTCACAAAAATATTGGACGCGCCGGCGACCTGCGTGATCGAAGCAAAATCCTTCACCGGGTCATACGGCATCTTCGCGTACAGACTGGGGCCGATCGCGAGATTGGCGATGTATCCCAGCACGATGGTGTAACCATCAGGCGGCGCCTTGGCGACGATGGTCATGCCGATGTCGCCATTGGCGCCGGCACGGTTGTCGACTACGACCTGCTGGCCAAGCTGGTCGGACAACGCCGTGCCGATGGAGCGGGCCAGGGTGTCGGTGCTGCCGCCCGGCGCATAGGGCACGACAAAGCGCACTGGACGCGACGGAAAGTTTTGCGCGGAAGCAGCAGTCGCCGCCAGCAGGAACGCCGCGCCCAGTGCTGACCATCTGCGGGCGCTCATCACTTAAGTCCCGAAGGATCGTTGCGCCAGCGCTCCCACGCCGCACGTTGGTCTTTCTCGATCGACTCGTCCTCGAGCATGCAGCGCACCAGCGCCGTGACGTCGGATTCGTAAATGCCTTCGCGTTTCTTGAAGTCCCACTTTTTATCCTGCGGAAATTCCGGCGAAGGCGTGGGGGTCTGCGGATCTTTAGGCTGGCTCATGAGGGTTACCGATCAGATTGGACGATGGAACTTACTGCGGCGGAACGCTGGTCGTCAATTCCGGCTGCCAGCCGTAACAGGAACAGGTGTGCGCGATCCCGCCGGTTGCACGCTCAGGCGGCTGAGGTACATTCGGTTGTAACCAATCGCTGACCAGATCCACCGTGCCGGCGACAACCAAGCCCAGCACCAGCACTGCCGAAGCACCCCTGGAAAATGTCAACTGCCCGCCAGCGGCGTTGGCCGGGGGCGGCGTGCCGAACGATCCGCCAATGCGAGCATTACCGATGCGCGTACCGGCCTGCATACTACTGCCGGTACTGGTCGCCGTGACGCCACCACCGGTGGTCTGGTTGCCATGCAGCGTTACGGCGCAGCCGGACGACACCGCCACGATGCACAATTGCGCCAGGATGATTGCGAAACGCCTCATGCGTGCAGTATAGCCCTGCCCGACGGACTACAAAAATATCAATTAAAACAATAACTTACTATATCACTTTGGGCGCGGCGCGAGTACCAGCTGCTCATGCCTGAGCAGCAGTGGTGCCACCAGCTTGCCGGGTACTACATAGCCCCATTGCGAACGCGCCTGCTCGAGCATCACCCGTGCTTCCAGGCGCTGCAGGGTCTCGGCGTATTCCTTGTCGAGCTTGGCGGCATCTTCAGGTTTTTCCTTGGGTTCCGGCTTGCGGGTTTTCGGCGGCGTGCCGGCAACCTTGAAGCGCACCACGAAATTGCCATTGGTATGCGGCGCCAGTTTTACCGTGTAAGTCAGGTTGTCGAAAGTCTCGGCGGTCAGCGTAACCACTTTTTCGGTGCCGGTCTTGTCGTCGATGATGACGTCACTCAGCGCCAGATTGGACAAGGCGTTGTTGGCTGCCACTGCGGCACTGGGATCAAGCTGGCCACCGCCGGCTGCAAATTTCCACTGGCCCCATTCCTCGTCGCGGCTGATTTTCCAGGACGCGCCACCGCCATCAGCCGCCAGCTGCAGCGTCCTGATGCGTTCAACCTTGAAGAAATCGCGTGCCAACCAGTCGCCCGGATTGGCCGTTGCTTTCTCCAGCGGATCGGACACCACGTACACATTGTCCCCCTTGCCCGCTACCAGCACATGGCGGCCCGCGGGCACGCCGTCCTTGGCGTTGGGCAGCGGATTCATCGCATCCTTCTTCAGCGACACCTTGCCGAGCACCATGCTGACCAGCACCTTGCCCGAGGCATCGGTCAGTTCCAGCAGCGTGCCAGTGCCTTCCTTGGCGCCCTTGCCCGGCGTTGCCAGATCCAGTCGCGGATGCAGGCTCGCGCCCACCACCTCGGACTGCACCACCTTGGCATCTAGCAGCTTGAATATCAGACCGCTGATCTCGGCGAAGTCCGCCGGATAACCACCGCGCTGCTCGACGCGCCAGATCTTGTCCTTGGCCACCAGCGTGACTTCATGCTGTGCGTCCTGCAGGCGCATTTTCGTCACATCGCTGATCTTGAACGCCGGCAGCAGGCGCGCACCGATTTTTGCCCCACTGTCGCGATATGCAGTGAGGTCCTGCCAGAACAACGCCATCCCGGCACCGCCTATGACCAGTACCACCAGCATCAACCACAGGAATTGCTTGCGGTTCATGATGTGCGCGCCCGGGCGTTGATTTTGCGGCGGCGAATGATCGCCAACGAGACACCCAGTACGATCACCAGCAGCGGCACCAGGGCAATGTTGATCGCCTTGGTCCACAACTGCAGCGCGTCCGTTTCTTCACGCAGATTCTTGCGCACGTCCTTCAGTTCGCGGCGGGTTTCCACCGACTTCGTGCGGAAATTCTCCAGCTCAGCCTGCTGTTCCGGCGTCAGAATCGCACCGCCACTGGCGACTGCAGATTTACCGCCCTTTTGCAGCGCCTGCAGCTTTTCAGTGGTCTGGTTCAGCGTATCTTCCAGCTCCTTGATCTTGCCGAGGTAGGTTTCCTGTGCCCGCGCCTCGATCTGCTTGATCACCGTCAGCGGGCGGCTGAACGCAGCGCGGCTGCGCAGGCTGATCAATGCGCTGTCACCGGCCATCTGTTCTACCAGGCCTTGTGCGAAGGCGAGATTGCCGTTCCGGGGCACCGCCACGCGCTGGCCGAATATTTCCTGGATATCAACAGCCGCACCGTCGGTCAGCATATCAACGTCGCCAATGATGGCCACCGTGTTTTCATCAGCTGCTTCACTGCGGTGCGCCTTGCGATCGGCTTCGAACTGTGCGGGATCGACCGGTTTGCCCCGGGCATACGGATCCGCGGGTTTGCCATTGGGGAATGCGGTCTTGAACTTGCCGGTCAGCCGGAACGCCAGCGGCTCTTCCTTGCCCGAAGGCTGGAAGCCACGGGTCGACGGCTCACCCGACAGCGTGGCGATGATCAGGTCGGCCAGCATGGAATTCTTCGACGTGTGCACCAGCGTGGTCTGCTTGATGCCTTCGGGCGGTTTCACCACGAAGCTGGCGCCAAACGGTATCAGCAGCGTGCCAATCTGGCTGGTCACCACGTCGTCCATGTTCAGCGCTTCCGTGTTCAGCGACAGCAGCG
>JBBKXO010000089.1:0-4468 GCA_037969525.1 Burkholderiales bacterium
TATAAACTATTGCCGTGGTATGCGCGACGCTTCCTGTACGTTAATGAAGCTGTGGTCGCAGAATCCGGGCTCGGCGTAGGCCTGAAGTTCTTCATACACACGGTCAGGATCGCGCAGCACTCGCGCATCAAAATGCCGCGCGTTCACCGCACCATAGTTGATACAGGTGCCGGAATGCGCATCGCGCTCCAGGCAGGCATAGACCGTAGTCACCACGTACATGCCCGCGCTGTACTCTATGAAATGCAGGTATTTGCTGCCGCGCATCACCTGCACGTCCACCGCCCCCGCGCGCCGGGTGTCGATCGAGCTGAAGCGCGCACCGCGTGACCTCTGGTAATGCGTCAGCGAATCCGAGCGCCCCTCCACCAGCAGGCGGTTTCCGGTTCGTGCATCGATTTCGTACTGCTTGTAAAACGCACAATGCACATAGGGGCTGCGCACCAGATTATCGAACTGCGCCGCACCCTGCGCCTGCGCAGACACGGCCAGCACCAGAGAGGCAATGAACAGCACCCCAGTGCACAGTACCCTTGTGGCCGCAGCGGATATCATGGTCGAATCAGTGTGCTCCCGCGCCCCGCGACTGTCCACAGCACTGTCAGTGTTACCTTGACAGCGCATCGCCGGAAACATAGCCTCGAATCGTCTTGCCGGAGCCCAGATGACCGCACTTACCGCCGTTGAAAAAGTACTTGCCCTGAAAAGCGGAAAATCCGCCGTGCGTCCGGGCGACGTAGTTTATCCAGATCCCGACTTCATCATGATCCACGACGGCGTGGTCATGGGTGCGAAGCGTGAGCTTGATGCCCTGGGCATCAATCGGCTCGCCACCCCCGACAAGGTGATCATGGTCACCGATCACGATGTGATTTACGGCAGCGCACGCGCAGCCGAACGCGGCGCGTTCAACCGCAAGGCGGCCGCGCAGTGGAAAGTCAAACAGTTCTTCGACGTAGGCCGCGGGGGACACGGTCATATTTTCCCGATGGAAAGCGGCATGCTGCTGCCGGGCATGTTCTATTTTGACAACGACCGCCATGCCACCAACGCCGGCGCCATCGGCGCCTTTGGCTTCCGCATGGGCAGCGAAATCAGCCGGGTGCTGGCTACCGGCACCAACTGGATCATGGTGCCGAAAACCGTGCGCCTGACTCTCAGGGGAAAACTGCAGCCCGGCGTACACGCACGCGATATCGGATTTCATTTTGCAGCACTGCTGAAACAGGGCGCGCTCACCGCTGACCTCGACTATCGGGTGCTTGAATACGCCGGTGACCTCGAGCAGTTTGATCTCGCCTCGCGCGCCGCACTGTGTTCCACGCCGACGGAAATCCGCGCCTACGGCGTGTTCGTCCCCCCGTCGAAAGCCATCCTTGAGCACGCCAAGTCACATGCACAGCGGCCGTTCACACCCGTTTATTCCGATCCGGATGCACATTACGACGCTGATCTGAAGCTGGACGTTTCCCGTCTGGAGCCACAGGTCTCGCTGCCGGGCAGTGTCGAAAATGCAGTGGACGTGTCACAGGTGGAAGGTACTGCAATCGATCATGCCTTTATCGGGTCCTGCGGCTCCGGCATGTGGGAAGACCTGGTTACTACCGCCGCCATACTCAAGGGCCGCCGCCTGGCCCCGAATGTGCGGCTGTTCATCGCCCCGGGCTCGGAAGCCACCAACCGCCGACTGGCCGCCGAGGGATTGCTCGGCATATTCATCGAAGCTGGCGCCGTCATGCTGCCGCCGGGATGCGGCCCCTGCAACGACGCCGTAATCGGCCCGGTGCACTCGGGTGAAGTCTCGATTTCCACCGCAACCAACAACAACACCGGCCGCTTTGGTGCCAAGGATGCAAAACTGTATCTCGGCAGCCCGGCCACAGTTGCCGCCTCCGCGGTAATGGGAAAAATCACCGATGCACGGAAATTGCACTGATGGGCAGACGGACACCATGAACGAATTTAATTGGCTACTCAAAGGCCGCTGCTACAAGCTCGGTCATGATGTATGGCATGCGGGCGGCGTGGTACCCAACCGCATCATCGTCGGCCGCCACTTCGATCCCAAGGACATCATTCCGCACCTGTTCGAGGAAACCGACCCGGGCTTTCATACCCGCTGCCAACCCGGCGACATCATTGTCACCGGCCGCAATTTCGGCATGGGCCCGAAAATGAACGGCTACATTGCGATGCAGGCCCTGGGCCTCGGGCTGGTTTGCGAATCCATGCCCTTCCTCGCCTATCGCGCGGCCATCGGCTGCGGCATGCGCGTCATGACCGATTGCGTCAATGCCACCGAAATGTGCGAAACGGGGGATGAGCTCGAAGTCAATTTCCGTGACGGCTTTTTCATCAACCATACGCGCGACATCCGCCGCGAGTATCCGCCGATACCCGACTCGCTGCTGGAAATGGTCCAACTCGGCGGCAACACCGGATGGCTGAAACAATGGCAAGCCACTCGCCACATGGAAACACAATCATGACCCGGCAAACACTACACTTTGATGCTTACGGCCAGCCCATCGGTTTCCCGCTGCCTGACTGGGCACCGCCGCCGCTGCCCCCGCGCAAAACGCTGGTCGGCGAATATTGCCGGGTGGAGCCGCTCGATGGCGCGCGCCACGCCGTCGATTTCCATGACGCCAACGCCCTGGAGTCCGACCTGCGGGGATGGACTTACCTGACCTACGGACCTTTCGACACCCCGGAAGACTGCCGGCGCTGGGCGGATGAATACGCGCTACGCAAGGATTACCTGTTCCACGCCATCATTGATGATTCCTGCGGCAAGGTCGGCGGGGTTGCGGCGTACATGCGCATGGATCCAGCCAACGGCAGCATCGAGGTAGGCGGCATCAAATACACGCCGCTGATTGCGCAGCAGCCCGTCGCCACCGAAGCCATGTACCTGATGATGAAAAACGCATTTGAACTCGGTTATCGCCGCTATGAATGGAAATGTGATGCGTTGAACACACCCTCGCGAGAGGCTGCGCAACGGCTGGGCTTTTCTTTCGAAGGCGTATTCCGCCAGGCGGTGGTTCACAAAGGCCGCAACCGCGATACGGCCTGGTATTCCATCACCGACCATGAATGGCCGGCACTGCAACTGGTTTTTACGGAATGGCTGGCACCAGAAAACTTTGATGCCGAGGGCCAGCAGATCGTGCGTTTGTCCGGTCTCACCGCACCCCTGCTCAAGGCCCACGGCTGAATAATATAAGTTATTGTTTTAATTCATTTTTTTATGCCTGCGCGCAAACGCGCCGCACGGACTATGCGGCGCAGCGCATCGGCGTACGACACCCCTGCAAAACACACGTTGTTGCCCATCGCGTGCGGATGCAGATCCGGGTTGGCATTGGCCTCCAGAAACACCAGCCGCCCGTCCGGTGAGAGACGAAAGTCGATGCGCCCGTAATCACGCAGCTTCAGCGCGTGGAAAATCGACCGGCTGGCCGTTTCGACGTCACGCACCAGATTGCGCGAGAGCTTCGCTACGCGCCAGCGCACCCGCCAGCGACTGCGGTAAGCACCGTCATTCTTCAGTTTGTATGACGCGAATTCCGGCGCACCACGCCCTTTGCGTCCGATTACCAGTTCTACACCCGGCATGACCTCCGGCACATTGCCGAGCAGCGCCACATACAGGTCGCGGCCTTCGATGAATTCCTCGCAGATCAGCGGTGCCGCCACGCGTTTGCGCAGGATGCGCACGCGGCGCGTCAGTTCGCGCTCGTTTTTGACCAGTGAATTGACGCGCACCTCGTCTGAGCCGTCACCGAACTGGGGCTTGACGATCAGCGGGTACGGCACGCGCGGATTGCGGATGGGGCCGCGTGGCGGAATGATGAAATGCCGCGGCACGCCGACGCCCAGGTCGGAAACGATGTGCTTGGACAGCGCCTTGTCGCGCGCCAACCGCAGTCCGCTCAATCCGGTACCGGTGTAAGGCATTTCCAGCAGATCAAGCAACCCCGCGATGGCCGCATCCTGGCTGCGGTCACCGTCCACGCACTCTGTGAGGTTGAACACCAACTGCGGCTTCAGCGTACGCAGTTCAGTTATCGTCGGTTCAACAGCAGCCTCGAAAGGCACCACCACAACCTTCACGCGCTGGGCGCGCAGCGCCTCCAGCACATAAGCCTCGACACTGCTGCGTTCCGGCACGAAATCGCCGGACGCCTTGCGCTCACCGGCTTCAGCGTCCACCAGCAGTGCAATATCACACCGCATCACATTCGATTTTCTTTTACCTGATTTAGGACTGCTTTTTTTCTTGTGCGCCATAGACCGAGTTTAACAGTGCAGGTTGAATTTTCTGCCCGGCACGGAAAAATCCACGCGGCGCGCGATGCAGACTCTCGTAGCCGTCACGGGTGACGCGGATCAGTTCGCCAACCTGCACGCCGGCACGTTTGGACTCGTCTGCATCGGTGGTGATGGCATTGGGCTGCACGAC
>JBBKXO010000090.1:0-4127 GCA_037969525.1 Burkholderiales bacterium
GGTCTGACTTTGAACGTCGCCGGGCCTAACTGGGTAGTACGCAACCGGGATCAGACCACGGGCCTGTACGTCTTCATCGAAGGCAAGCTCGCCGCCGAGGGTTCGGGCAAGGACGTCGCCAGCGTGCAGACTGCCGCATCCGCTACGACAGCCATCTTCAATGGTTTCGGCGGTCTGACCACCGGCAACACGATTACCTACAACATCACCAACCCCGCCGGCGGAGCCTGTGACCAGGCGCCACCGGCCGCCCGCGGACCCATGCGCTGCCTGAGAATCACGGTGTCTCCGGGCGGGCAGATCCGCACCTGCGATCCGGCAGTCGATGCGGTGGCCAACCCTACCGATACCCGCCGCTGCTAGGAAACAACACCATGAATCGCATATTCAAAAAACAGGGACGGCTGCATTATCAGCAGGGCGTGATGCTGCTGGAGGCCCTGATCGGCCTGATGATTTTCTCCATCGGCATCCTGGCAATGATCGGCATGCAGGCAACCGCCTTTTCGATGGCGGCCGACGCCAAGTACCGTGCCGATGCAGCAGCCTACGCCAACGACATCATTTCCAGAATCTGGGTCGGCGTAGGTCGCACATCCGATGCCGACACCGCCGCTTCGCTGACTAACTTTCAGTACAACACCGCTGGCGCGAATTGCGCCTACACCGGCGGCGCGGTGGACGCTGCCAACGTGGCACTGTCCAATTGGGTCAACTCCGTCACCGGCAACGGCGGTCTGCTCGGCGCAACCAATGCCATGCTGCAGATCACGGTAGCGGGTGTCGGCCCGCTGGTCGCCGCTCCCGATCGTAATCGGGTAACCGTAACGATATGCTGGCAATCGCCGCAGGACCTGGCTCCGCGCAAACATCAGGTGATCACTTATGTCTATTAACCGTTACTCCAGCACCGTGAACCGTCGCCACTTGCAGCACGGTGTGAGTCTGGTTGAAATCATGGTCGGCGTGCTGATTGCCTTGATCGGCATCGTGATCATTTTCCAGATGCTGGCGAACTCCGAAGCGCGCAAGCGCTCGGCGACATCGGGGAGCGACGTGCAGGTCTCCGGCACCATCTCCATGACCGCGCTCGAACGCGATGTGCGCGAGGCAGGTTACGGGTTCTCTTCGGCGGCATACGACACCAGCATACCTCTGCCTCTAGCTGGAACGGCTCAAAACGTCGCCCCGGTCATGGGCTGCACAGTCCAGGCCTACGACGTGTCGCGGCCGACGCCTGCATACACCTTCCTGCTAACACCGGTGCAGATCGTGCAGGGCGCCGGCAGCGCTCCGGATACCATCATCGTGCTGCGCGGCAACAGCCCGGTATTTCCCGCCGCCTATGTGTTCACCGAATCGACCAACACCACCAAGAAAACCCGCGGCCGTTCAGGTTTGTTCCCCCGCGATTACGCGCTGGTGGCCCGCACTTCGCCCTCCCTCAATTGCCAACTCATCGAAATTACCGAGGTCAATGACGACTACGGCACCTGTGGCGCCTGCACCGATGCCCTGACGATCCAGCACAAGCAGGGCAACTACAGTTATGTGACTTACCTGCCCAACAACGTCACGCAGGTCGACACCCGGATCGCGCGCTACAACAATGCGGCACCACCGGCGGCATTCACCAACGGCTGGATTTTCAACCTGGGTAATGGTGCGCGCCGCAATATCTGGACCGTGTCTGCCAATAACACCCTCCAGGTCACCAACGATCTGATGTACCTGGACGTCAACCCGGCGGACGGCGTCAATGATGCAGTGACCGTGACCGAAGGCGTGATCAACATGCAGGCCGAGTACGGCATAGACGCCAACAACAATGGCCGGATCGAGGCCAGTGAATGGGTGACAGCCCCCCCTGGAACTACTGCGGGCTGGGCCAACGTAATCGCGGTCCGGGTGGCGATCCTGCTGCGCTCCGGCCAATACGAGCGCCCGACCGGTAACAGCAACGTCACCACCGCCGCAAATTTTCCGATCTGGTCCGGCAACGCGAACAGCCCGCTGCTGGTCACCAATCTCGACGGCTCGCCGAGCGCCGCTGCACCTGCCTCCGGCCAGGAAGTTGATGACTGGAGAAACTACCGCTATCGCATCTATGAAAGCGTCATCCCGCTGCGCAACATCCTGTGGGGCTCGGGTATTAAACCGTAATGGAAAAAATGAATTTAAGGACCAAAACCATGAGCTACGCCATGACTGCTCCGCGCAAACAAAAAGGTGTCGTATTGTTCATCTCCCTGATCGTGCTGATCGCGATGTCGCTGGCCGGCGTGGCGCTGTGGCGCTCGATCGGCACCGGCGTGCTGATCGCCGGCAACGTCGCCATGCAGCGCGGCGCGGTATCGTCCTCGGACGGCGGCATTGAAGCCGCACGCATGTGGCTGACGAATGCGACGCCGACCACGCTCGCCGTGGACCAGCCGCAGGGTTTTCGCTCCAACTGGGACGAGCGCTTTGATGCCACCACCTTCGACTGGGACAACCTCGGCATGCCGGTCACTAATTTTGGTCAGGCAGCAGGCGCTCCGGATGCCGCCGGTTTCGCCACGCGCTATGTCGTCCATCGCATGTGCAAGCTGCCCAACACCGGCCATAACGCCCCCAACCAGCAATGCCTCACTGTCAGTGTTATCGGCGGCAGCAGCAGCCGCGGTGGTGGCGCCTACGGCTCGACACCGTTGAGTGGCACCACCTACATTTATTACCGGGTTACCGCACGCGCCCTCGGGCCGCGCAATACCGTGTCATACACCCAATCGATCATGTACTAAGGGCCGGCACCAGCCGACCTACCCCGGAGAAATCCATGAAAACCAACGAATCACGCCCTAAATCTGTCCTCAACTTCCGCAAGCAGCACTGGCTCTCGCTGGCCTTTGCGGGTGCACTGTGCACGCTGCCGCTGTCTGTGCAGGCGGCGGAAACGGACATCGCGCAGGTACCGCTGGCGAGCAGTTCGACGACAACGGTCAAGCCCAACATCCTGTTTACCCTCGACGATTCGGGCAGTATGGGCCGCGACTACATGCCGGATGAAATATCGGGCAGGAGAGGTACCACGGGCTGGAAAAGCCATCTGTGCAATACCGTATATTACAACCCGGTGATCAATTACGTTCCGCCAAAAAAAGGCGACGGCACGGATTTCGCGAACGCGACCTTCACCAATGCATTCAATGACGGTTTCAACACCGGCTCGGGCACAACCAACCTCAGCACCAGTTTCAGTGCCAACGGCAGCGACTCCTCGCAACCCGCGTATTACTACGCGTGGAGTGGAGCCACTCCCCCAGACGCCAACTACATTACGTTTAATACGGACCCAAACATTGGGTGTTACCCAACCGTTCCCACCGGCCCCAGCAATACCTTTCCGCATACCACCGGCAAATGGACCAAGGTACGACCGAGCACCGCCGCCGAACAGCAGAATTTCGCCAACTGGTACACCTATTACCGCACCCGGATGCAGATGATGAAATCCGCCACCGGCCGGGCCTTCAACAGCATCAGCGAGGCCTACCGGGTCGGCTTCATCACCATCAATCCCGGCAGCACGGTGAGTTCCAGCAAGTACCTGGCGATATCCGATTTCAACGCGACCCAAAAAGCCAACTGGTATACCAAGTTGTATGCGCAGAGTGGCGGCGGTTTTACGCCATTGCGCGAGGCGCTGGCGCGGGCCGGACGGCACTATGCCGGCATCCAGACCGGCATCAACAACGGCATGACCGGCGATCCGATGCAGTATTCCTGCCAGCAGAACTTCACGATTCTGACCACCGACGGTTACTGGAACGACAACGCGGGCATGAAACTGGACGGCACGGCGATCGGCAACCAGGACGGCAACATCGCGATCACGCCACGCCCCTTGTATGACGGTGCAATCGCCACTAGCGGAACGGTGACCATTAGAGAGGAATGGGATGCTGACAGAGGTTCAAATTCGGACCCCGGCGGCCGGTGCTCAAACAACCAGAGGAAAATCCGCAGGACCACGCAGTACTCCTACAGCCCGACGCCGAGCGGCGGCCAGCCCAACTCATTCACGGATCCTTTGACTGGCTGCATGTCAATATCAGCCGCCAATAGTGCACTCGCAAGTTACACCC
>JBBKXO010000091.1:0-4686 GCA_037969525.1 Burkholderiales bacterium
CGTACTTGCGCACAGCCAGGTCATACCAGGGCGCAAGCTCGGCCACCTCCCGTTGCAGATCGCCGGCGAGCCCCTGCTCAACATTCGGACGGTTGAAATTGACCGGGCAGACAAACGCACCGCTGTCCGTGTCTTCGGGCGCCGGCGCGTCTTCCGGGTAATCTTCGAGCACCGGACCCGATGACTTCTCAAACAAGCTCAGTGCGGCCTCCAGCACACGCCGCTGGAACGGCGCGTCACCGGGTGACCCCAACGGTCGGCCCAGCATGAACGGCACCCATAATGCACGCGGGGGGCGTATCGCCGCCGTGTGTTCGCGCACCAGCGAGATTTGCGTGGTCGGTATGCCCTCTTCCTCGATCCAGCGGCTCAGTGCACCCACGGTGCACGTACAGCGCGGTCAGACCGGCGTCAGCAATACCGCATCCACTGCATCGCGCTTCAGCAGGCCTGCGACCTGCCTGACTTTGGGCTCCAGCCCGGTTAACCGAGCCGCACCCATGAAGGCATAATGAAATTCCGCCACAGAACCGATCACGCCATCCGCGGCCAGTTCACGCAATCGATCGATGGGAAAAACCACATTCGCATCCTGCTGAAAGCCGGTGCGGTCATAGTTTGAAGACAAGTGGCTCATGACCAGCTTGTTCGCCTGCACATCGCCGGGAATCACGCGATAGTCATGCGCTGCCGCACCATCGGCATACGGGGCGTCATCAGCCTGATGCAGCCCTGCTGTGCTGATAATAGCCACCCTGCGCTTCGCCAGCGCCGGTCCGGCCACCCAAGGCTGTCCCTCAAACGCCGGGATTTCCTTGAGCATGCCCAGCAACATTTCCTGCTCCCACTCCCCCAGGCTATCCAATCGCGCCATCGATCATTCTCCGTTTTGTATCAGGATTTGTGATGCAACATGTCAGCGAGCCTGCGCCTCAACCCGTGCCCAGGCAAAAAATTACTGATCGAAACAACGCAGCATGACGTCCGCAATATCAGCAAGCGCGGCGCGATCGGGATTTGCCTTTCCCACCAGACGCAATCCCTGTATCCCCGACACCAGAAAACGCGCCAGAGAATCGACATCCGCAGTAGCGGCTATTTCCCCACGAGCCTGAGCCCGTTCCAATGCAACACGGAAAGTCGCTTCAATACGAGCCAGGCTCTGCTTTACCCGGGCCCTGGTCACCCGGTCCTGACTGGCAAGTTCTGCGGCACAATTACCGATAAAACAGCCGGCACGACCGGGACCGGCAACGATGCGCTCAATCAATTCACCCACAAAAGCCGCTATGGCATCGCGTATCGGCAAGGGTTTTTCCAGCGCCGCCTTGATGCGGGCGACGCTCTGTTGCTCGTAGCGGGCAAGCGAACGGTGCAGCAACGCCCGCTTGCCGCCGAAGGCCGCATACAGACTGGATCGGCTCAGGCCTGTTGCGCCGCAAAGATCGTCGAGAGAAGTGGCCTTGTATCCCTGGGCCCAGAAGGCCTGCATTGCCCGCTCGAGCGCCACATCGCCGTCAAATTCGCGGGGCCGCGCCATTAACGAACCGCCTCGGCGGCGAGCCCTCCCAGCGCCTTGCCCAGGTTCTTGACCACGGGACAATCGCCCGCTGCGTGACGCGCCGCAAGAAACTGCGGATCGTTGTAGCCCAGCCAAACCTGGCCGGCAGCGTCCTGCCAGGCCAGCGCCTTCAGCGGCAGATCGATGCCGGCGGACTGCGCACACTCCATCAGCGGCGTGCCGCCCTGCGGATTGCCGAATACCAGCAATTCGGTGGGCCGCAGTGTCTTGCCAATCTTTTTTGCACCTGCAGCATGATCCAGACGCAGGAATATATTAAGTCCCTTGGCCTTGGCTGCCGCCTCGAAACGATCCAGCGTTTCCTTGACCCCATGCGCGCTTTTTAATGAGATCAGGCCGTCTGCGGCCCAGGTCGTCAACGAAAAAAGTGACACCATGACAACAACGATCACGCGTAGCATATTCATGTTGATCTCCTGATTGCCGCAAGCGGCTGTTGCAGAACGGTTATACGGCTGTGGTCAATCGTTTAATCGTTTATTTGGCGTGCACGCCGGGCGTCCAGCCGGACGCAGTGAGGTGCTCACGGGCAAACTCCAGCGGATGTTCTTCCAGCTGGGTCGCCAGCGTGTCGTTCCAGCGATTAAGCCAGCCGAAAAACGAGATCACCGACACCATCTCGATGATGGCATCTTCGGAATAGTGCTTTTTCAGTTCCTCAAAATGTGCATCCGTCGTCGACGGCGGGCAGCCGCCAGCGGCCAGCGCCAGATTTAATGCTGCACGTTCGGCGTCGGAAAACAGCGGGCTGGTCTGGAACTGCCACAGTGCGTGCAGTTTTTCTGCCGCCACGTTGCCACGCTCAACCACGTTTTCAGCATTGTGCGCAGTGCAGTAACGGCAGCCCGCGGCATTGCTGGCAACCTCCGCGATCATCAGACGCAGGGCAAGCGGCACTTCACCGGGCGCGGCCATGACTGACTCGCGCAACGCCTGTATGGCACGAAAAATCTTCGGCTTGCGCGCCAGAGTCAGCCAACTATTGGGAACATATCCACGTTGTTTGGCGGATTTCTCAAAATCAGCTGAAAGTTCGGCGAGACGATCTGCAGGTGCGGGTGAAACTCGGGCCATTGCTTATACTCCAAAGTGATCCAGTGGCAGTCACGCCATACTCATGTGTGCGAATTGGTGCCGGTCAGAGGCTGGTGCCTCTTGGTACTTGACCTGCGCCGGATTGATTATAGAATGATCGTTCCAGAATGCAACCAGCAGCGCACTGCAGTTTTCCTTGCCGTTGCGACCACACAGTAAGCGACAGGCCCGACAGACACCTATGCCGAATCATGATATGAAATCGGCTTGTAAGGATCGGTCAATATTGCCGACCTATAGTCTTAAGTTTGTGAGACCCGTTTGTGGGCACTTTACTTGCCCATTTGTTAGTCCGATTCACGTGTTTCCAGGAGCCGTTTGATGCACGCCACGCTGCCACTGATGGAATCCCGCGGTTTCCCGGCAATCCGCCGCCAACGGCCGGAAACCTTGCAGGTTAATCTCGGCTACAAATGCAACCAGACTTGCCTGCATTGCCATGTCAACGCCGGCCCCACCCGCACCGAGTTGATGGCGCGCGAAACCATCTTCGAGGTAATCGCCTATCTGAAAGCAGCTGAAATCAAGGTGCTGGATGTCACCGGCGGCGCGCCGGAGCTCAATCCCCACTTCTGCATGCTGGTCGAGGCGGCGCGCCAGATCGGCGTGCGCGTAATCGATCGCTGCAATCTGACCATCCTGTTTGAGCCCGGCCAGCAGGATCTGGCGCAATTTCTCGCCGATCAGCAGGTTGAAGTCGTGGCATCGCTGCCCTGCTACATGGAAGACAATGTTGATCGCCAGCGCGGCAAGGGGGTTTTCGGCACCAGCATACGCGCCCTGCAACTGCTGAACCGGCACGGCTACGGGCAACCCGGTTCACCATTGAAACTCAATCTGGTTTACAACCCGCAGGGCCCCGTGCTGCCGCCGGAACAAGGGCAGTTGCAGCGCGACTACAAGCAACACCTGCTCGACCACTACGGCATCGTGTTCAATGAACTTTTTGTAATCACCAACATGCCCATCAAGCGTTTCGGCAGCACGCTGGTTTCCAAAGGGCAATTCGAGCATTACATGAACCTGCTCAAAAACGCCTACCAGCCGGCTAACCTGGATGGAGTAATGTGCCACACGCTGCTGTCTGTGGACTGGCAGGGTTACGTCTACGACTGCGACTTCAACCAGATGCTGGAATTGCCCATCGCCTGGAAAAACCGGCCGCGTACCCAATTGCGGGAACTGATCGGTGCCGACCTGACCGGCAACCCCATCGTCGTCAGGGATCACTGCTACGGCTGCACCGCAGGACAAGGCTCCAGTTGCGGCGGCGCGCTCTAGCACTGAAACCTGATCGACCGCGCCCATGATCGAGCCGGCGTTTGCCATCTACTTCTGGGGCTTCCTGCTGCTCTATGGCGGCGTGATGTACGCAATTTCGCCACACTCCCGCACCGACGCGAGCTTTTTCAGCGGCAACGACGACACTGGCCAGCCTGCCACCGAATGGGCGCTGATGTGCAGCATTTTCATCAGCTGGATATTCGCCAAATCGGTGACCAACGCCGCCAATCTGGGCGCGGCATATGGCGTAGTCGGCGGGCTGGCGTATGCCACGTACTGGCTGTCGATCCCGATCGCCGGCATCGTTATTTACCGGCTGCGCACACGGCACGGCGCCACTGGTCTGGTTCCGTTCCTGATCGGGCGCTACGGCCGGCTTGCCGCGCTGGCGTTTACGCTGGCCATCCTCATCCGCCTCTATAACGAAGTGTGGAGCAACACCGCAGTGGTCGGCGCCTATTACGGCAAGGCCGGAGAATGGTCCTTCATCGCCTCCGCACTGCTGTTCACCGCAGCCACGCTGTTCTACAGCCTTAAGGGCGGTTTGCGCAGTTCCATCTTCACCGATGTCATCCAGGCCGTGTTGTTCGTGTTCGTGCTCGGGGTCGTGCTGTTCCTGGTGCTGCCCAAGCATGGTGTAGGCGCCCTGCTGGCCGTGGGCGACTTCCGGCTCAATGCCGGCGTGGACCTGCTGTTGGTCGCACTGCTGCAGGTGGTGTCCTATC
>JBBKXO010000092.1:0-12434 GCA_037969525.1 Burkholderiales bacterium
TGCACCTGTTTGTCGGGTTTGACCAGTCCTGCCTCCCGCGCCGGCATCAGTGCACCGGTCGGGCAGGCCTGCACGCATTCGCCACAGGCCACGCAGGTCGAGTCGCCCATCGGATCGTCGAGGTCAAATACGATTTTTGAATGTTCACCGCGGAATGCGTAGCCAATGACGTCATTGACCTGCTCTTCGCGGCAGGCGCGCACGCAACGCGTGCACTGTATGCATGAGTCCAGATTAACGGCGATGCCATAGTGCGACACATCAGCCTGCGGCTGGTGACGCGCTTCGAACCGGGGTTTGCCGATCTGGAGCTTGCCAGCCCAGAGATCCAGTTCCGATTCACGCGTGTGGCGCTTTTCCGGCATGTCGGAGAGCAGCAGCTCCATCACCATTTTCTGCGACGCCAGCGCGCGCGCATTGTTGGTGGTGACTTCCATGCCTGCCGACGGCTTGCGGCAGCATGAAGCCGCCAGCACCCGCTCACCCTTCACTTCGACCATGCAGGCGCGGCAGTTGCCGTCAGGCCGCATGCCTTCCTTGTAGCAAAGATGTGGAATCTCCACACCGTGGCGTTTGGCAGTCTGAATGATGGTTTCGGATGCGTAGCCCACCACATCCTTGCCGTTCAGCTTGAATTCGACCGGCATCGCGGCCAGTTCGTCTTTGTTCATCGCAGTCATGACATCACCTCCGGTCCGGCATGGCACGCAAACCTGCGCACCCTACGCGACCTCTTTGGGGAAATACTTCATTACGGTGCGTATCGGATTCGGCGCCGCCTGGCCCAGACCACAGATCGAGGCATCCGCCATCGCGCCCGACAGTTCTTCCAACAGCCCCTGATCCCAGCTCGGCGCAGCCATCAGTTGCAACGCTTTCACCGTGCCAACACGGCAGGGCGTACACTGGCCGCAGGACTCCTCGGCAAAAAACTTCATCATGCTCTGCGCTGCGCCGCGTGCCTGGTCCTGATCCGAAAAAATAATTACGGCTGCCGAGCCGATAAAACATCCGTACTCGTGCAGCGTGTCAAAATCCAGCGGCACATCACCCAGCGAGGCCGGCAGGATGCCCCCCGACGCACCGCCGGGCAGATAGCCATAGAACTCATGGCCCGGCAGCATGCCGCCGCAGTATTCAGCAATCAGTTCGCGCACCGTAATGCCGGCAGGCGCCAGATGCACACCGGGCTTCTGCACGCGGCCCGACACCGAGAAGGAACGCAATCCCTTGCGGCCGTGGCGACCATGGCCGGCAAACCAGTCCGCGCCTTTTTCCAGAATATCACGCACCCAATGCAGGGTTTCCATGTTGTGCTCGAGTGTTGGATAACCAAACAAACCAACCTGCGCCACGTACGGCGGGCGCAACCGCGGCATACCGCGTTTGCCTTCGATGGATTCGATCATCGCGGATTCTTCACCGCAGATGTAGGCGCCTGCGCCACGGCGCAGGAATATCGGCGGCAGCGGGCACGGCGGATTCGCCTGCAGCGCCTTGATTTCCTTTTCGAGGATCGCCCGCACGCCGGCATATTCGTCGCGCAGATAAATGTAAATCTCGGAAATCTGCACCGTCCACGCCGCAATCAGCATCCCGTCCAGAAAACGGTGCGGGTCGGTCTCCAGATAATGGCGATCCTTGAACGTGCCCGGTTCGCCCTCGTCGATGTTGATCGCCATCACCCGCGGGCCTTTTTCGCCGCGCACGATGCGCCATTTGCGTCCCGTCGGAAAACCCGCGCCGCCCAGGCCGCGCAGGCTCGAATCCTCCATGGTCTTGATCAGGGTTTCAGCGTCGCGCTTGCCCGCCAGGCACTCGGCGGCAACCTGGTAGCCGCCCTGCTTGCGGTACTCGGCGTAACCCACATATTTGCCGACTGCGCATTGCGTTTTCTTACCCGTCACCAGCAACTTCACTTTTTCGACGCTCGCCTGCGCCACCGGATTCTGCCCCACCACCGCCACCGGCGCCTGCTCGCAACGGCCGACACAGGGTGCCGGAATGACACGCACGCCGTCGCCCAACGCTTTTTTCAGCCCCTGTATAAGCGAACCTGCTCCGGAGAGTTCACACGACAGTGAATCGCAGACGCGCACCGTCAGTGCCGGAGGCGCCTTGTCGCCCTCCTTGATGACATCAAAATGATGATAGAAGGTCGCAACTTCGTAGACCTCTGTCATCGCCAGGCCCATCTCGCGCGCCAGGGCAACGATGTGCGCTGCTGCAATATGGCCGTAACGGTCCTGGATGCAATGCAGGTTTTCGATCAGCAGGTCGCGGCGGCGTGGATCTATGCCGGTCTTGCGCTGTGCCTCGTTCAGCAACGCCTGCACGTCCGTCCGGGCACGCATATCCACCGTGCGTCCCTTGACTGCCCCACGTGGGCGTTTACCGCGTTTCACGATGCCACCTTCCAAATTTTTCTCCTCCGGCGGGATTCCCGGCCCTCACTGCACAGGGGCCGGCCGCTCGCTTACTTTTTCAGTACTGACTTGAGCAGCTTGCCCATCTCTGCGGGATTCTTGGTCGTACGTATTCCGCACTCTTCCATCACCGCGAGTTTCTCCTCCGCAGTGCCTTTGCCGCCGGAGATGATCGCGCCGGCGTGGCCCATGCGCTTGCCCGGAGGCGCCGTGACGCCGGCGATGAACCCGACCACCGGCTTTTTCATGTTGTCCTTGATCCAGCGTGCGCACTCCTCTTCATTGGAGCCGCCAATCTCGCCGACCATGATCACCGCTTCCGTCTGCGGGTCATCGTTGAACATTTTCATGATATCAATGTGCTTCAGACCGTTGACCGGGTCGCCACCGATGCCAACGCAGGTAGACTGCCCCAGACCAATCTCCATCAGCTGACCGACCGCTTCATAGGTCAATGTGCCGGAACGCGACACCACGCCGATGGGCCCCTTCTTGTGGATATGGCCGGGCATGATGCCGATCTTGATTTCGTCAGGCGTGATCACCCCAGGGCAGTTGGGTCCGATCAGCAGCGTCCTGCTCTTGTTCTGCTCCATCTTGTACTTGAGCCGCACCATGTCGCGCACCGGTATGCCCTCGGTGATGCAGATCACCAGTTCAAGTTCTGCGTCCACCGCCTCCTCGATCGCCGCTGCGGCATAAGGCGGCGGCACATAAATTACCGACACATTGGCACCGGTTGCATCCTTTGCTTCCTTGACGGTATTAAAGATGGGGATGCCTTCGTAACTCTGCCCGCCCTTTTTAGGCGTCACGCCGGCCACATAGCAATTCTTGCCATTGGCGTATTCCTTGCCGGTCTTGGTGTGGAACTGGCCGGTTTTACCGGTAATGCCCTGGGTCATGACCCGGCTGTTCTTGTTGATCAGGATAGACATCAGTTCTTCCCCTTCGCCGCAGCAACGACTTTCTGCGCGGCATCAGCCATGTTGTTAGCGGAAATGATCGGCAGCCCCGACTCGGCGAGGATTTTCTTACCGAGATCCACATTGGTGCCTTCCAGACGCACCACCAGCGGCACATTCAGGCTCACCTGCCGTGCCGCCGCCACTACGCCCTGGGCAATCACATCGCACTTCATGATGCCGCCGAAAATGTTGACGAGGATGGCCTTGAGCTCCGGATTGCGCAGCATGATCTTGAACGCTTCGGTAACCTTCTCCGCGGTGGCGCTGCCGCCGACGTCGAGAAAATTCGCCGGGCTGCCGCCGTAGAGCTTGATGATGTCCATGGAAGCCATCGCCAGACCGGCACCGTTGACCAGGCAACCGATGTTGCCGTCGAGCTGTATGTAATTGAGATCGTGCTTGGAGGCCTCGACTTCGGCGGGATCTTCTTCGTCGAGGTCGCGCAGCGCCACCAGATCGGGGTGGCGGAACAGCGCGTTGCCATCGAAATCAATCTTGGCGTCGAGGGCGATGACTTTTCCGTCGCCGGTCAGGATCAGCGGATTGATTTCAGCCAGAGAGGCGTCGGTTTCGTCAAACGCCTTGTACAAGGCCTGCAGCAGCGCCCGCGCCTGCGGTAACGATGCATCGGGTACGCCAATCTTGCGCGCCACATCGTCAGCATCTGCATCAGTCAACCCGCGCATCGGGTCTATCGCCACCTTGTGTATTTTCTCCGGCGTATGCGCGGCAACTTCCTCGATATCCATGCCGCCTTCGCTGGAAGCCATCAGCACCACGCGCTGCGTACCGCGATCGATGACCATGCCGACATAAAGTTCCTTCTTGATGTCGGCACCTTCTTCTATCAGCAGCCGTCGCACCTTCTGCCCTTCGGGGCCGGTCTGATGGGTTTTCAACTGCATGCCGAGTATGCTGCTTGCGTAGGCTTTGACCTCCGCCGGCGATTTGGCCACCTTGACACCGCCACCCTTGCCGCGCCCGCCTGCATGTATCTGCGCCTTGACCACCCATACTTTGCCACCCAGCTTGGCCGCGGCGCTGACGGCTTCGTCAACACTGAAACAGGGGATGCCATTGGGTGTCTTTACGCCGTACTTGCGCAAGAGTTCTTTTGCCTGATATTCGTGAATTTTCATTTTTCGGGTCCGCTAGAAATGCGCTGCAGGTGTATGGCGACCATCAACCTCTCAGGGAGGCCAAATCTATTACAGCGGCCTCGGCAACAGCCTTGACCGCAGTCAATAAACGCACGATTGTGTAAAACACGAGTCCGGCGCGTGCCGTGCGCAGGAAGTGCATCAGGATTTCATCCGGGAAACATCTCTGATGACTGAGGCCAGCAACTCCACTTACTCTGACAATCCGGCTACTGTTCCAGTATACCAAAGCAGTGTGCAGCACTCGTCTGACGCATGCCCTTCCTGCATATCCAATATCACCGTGCAACCGGCACCAATCCCGACCAGCCAGGGCAGACCGGACAGCCCACTCTGCAGCTTGATTCGGGATCGATTCGGATAACTGAAGTAACGCCATAGGTGTCAAAATTTTTGTTACCCTGCTGCGTTGCATCAAATAGCAGGCAAAAAAAAGCGCAACCCCTGAGGGTTGCGCTGAAAGTTCCACCAAAGGAGGAGGTTTTGGAGGAGATGTGCCGATGTCTGTAAAGACACCCAACACGGTTCCGATTGTGCCATATGCACCCCCCCTGTCAATAGCGTTTTTGCTGCTCTGCAATATATATTTTGTTGGCATAAGAATTAGAAAAACTAATCTGAAAGATCCTGTTGTGACCTTTGCCACGAAAACCCTGCCGCAGTTATATAACGCACCGCCTGCAGAGCCTGCTTGCGCTCCGCCGGCGCATACGCGATAAGAAAGCTCTCGCCTGCAGGCACAACAATTACTGGATACGCATCTGGAGAACCTCGCATGAGCCGAACGCTGATGATGTTCACCGGCGACATCAACCTGATGAATGTCACGGAACCGACACGACCCTTCGGGCGTGTTGCCGATACGCTGCGCTGCGCCGACGTGCTGTTCGGCAACCTGGAGTGCTGCCTGTATCAGCCACCGACCGAGAAGTCGCAGATGGACGAAGGGTTTTATGCGACACCTGCAGCCGGTCAGGCGCTTAAACTCGCCGGCTATCACGCCATCGGCAATGCCAACAACGTGAACTACGGCGCCGACGCCATCCGGTCATCGTTGCTTGAACTGGAGAAACTAGGCATTCCCGCCACGGGTGCGGGACTGAACCGCAAAGAGGCACGCGCACCGGTCATCCTAACCCGCAATGGTATGCGTTACGGATTCGTGCAGCGCACTTCCGTTTATTGGCCGACCAACCACGAAGCCGGCGAGCACTCGCCGGGCGTCGCCGCATTGCGCGGACACACCGCCTACCAGCTGCCGCTGCACAAGACCCGCCCGGAAATTCCGCCGGCCAACCGTCCGGGTGTGCCACCGGTGATCCTGACTTGGCCTGATCCCAAATACCTCACTGAATACGTCGCGGAAATCGCAGCATTGCGCAAAGAAGTCGATGTGCTGGTGGCGTCCCAGCACTGGGGCTTACACGAGGAAGTTCTCGATTACATGCCAGAGATTGCCCATGCAGTGATCGACGCCGGCGCCGATGTCGTCATCGGCCACGGCCCGCATTACTCGCTGCCGGTGGAAATCTACAAAGGCAAGCCGGTGTACTACGGCCTGGGCAGTTTTTCGTTTCACACCGGGCACGGCGGCAAAAAACACGGCAATTGGCTGGGCATGCTCGCGCGCGTTGAGCTCAACGGCCGGGACTGTAAACACGCATCGTTTGAATTCGTGCGCCACAATGATCGCAACGAAACGGTGATCTGCGAACTCGCAGAGGAAGAGGCCGCGCTGGATACATTGCGTGTACGCAGCGCAAAATTCAATACCTCAATCAAAATCGACGGCAACAACGCCATGCTGTACGCCACCTGACAGCGGCGCACAGCATAACTTATTGATTTTATTATAGTTTTATGGCCCCTCATCGGCCGGGGTACGCAGCTTGCGCTGTGGGTACAGCTTGGCCGGATGTTTTTTCAGAACTTCCTCATCAACGTCGACACCCAGGCCCGGCGCGGTCGGCAACTCGATATAGCCGTTTTTCGGTTTCAGCTGATTCGGCGAAATGGTGTCGCAGAAATCAACGAAGGGCAGGAAATATTCGGTGATGATGAAGTTGGGCATGGTCGCCGATGCATGCACGGTAGAGGCCAGCGCCACCAGCGTCGAGTTGTAATTGTGCGGCGAGACTGCAACCAGAAACGGCTCGGCCATCGCCGCAATTTCCTTGAGTTCCAATATGCCGCCGACGCAGGCCACATCGGGATTGAGGATGTCAGCTGAGCGTTTTTCCAGCAGCGGCCGGAAACCCGTCTTGGTATACGTGGCTTCGCCAATCACCATGGGCACGCCGATTTCGCGGCGGATCTGCGCCAGCTCATCGGGAAACTCGGCCTGGCAGGATTCTTCCATCCAGTAGAGATCGAATTCGGCAAGTTGCTTGTCGAGCCGGATCGCATGCATGGGCGCCAGCCGCCGGTGCTGCTCGATCAGCAAATCGATATCAGGACCCACGGCATCGCGCACCGCCTTGACCACGCTGATCGCACGGCGCTCGTGCTCTTTGGGGATATAAGATCGCCACGGTGACGGCAAGGGGTCGAATTTCATGGCAGTGAAACCCTGCTTGACCACACCTTCAGCCGCGCGCGCGTAGTCAGCGGGTTCCTTCATGCCATAGCTCCAGCCGTTGGCATACACACGGATCTTGTCGCGATAGCGTCCGCCCAGCAGGTTGTACACCGGCTGTTGGGTCGCCTTGCCGACGATGTCCCACATGGCCTGTTCAATGCCGCTGATGGCGCAGAACAGTTCCACCGAGCCGCGGCGCGCAGCATAGTCATCAAATGCAAATTGCGTGAAATGCTTGATGTCGAAGGGACTGCGGCCGACGAGATACGGCCCCAACGCCTGCAGTTGCGCCATCACCGCGGTGTCGCGGTCGTACTGCGAATAAGATTCACCCCAGCCGTGTATGCCGGCATCAGTTTCGACTTTGACGAATATGAGATTCTTGCGCCAGCCGGGATGCACGGCATAGCTTTTGACGGCGGTGATTTTCATGATTGCAGCGACCCTTCAAAGCAATGTGGCGGAATGTAAGCGTTCGAATCTAGGCGCCTGCCGCAAGTCATGTCAAGAATACCGCGGCACAGGTCCATCATGCGAAAGCAGCGCACACCACTTACAGACTGCGTGGCTGCAACCGCAGTAACTCTCCGATACGCTCTGAACTCTTCAGGCCGCTGCCCGTCAGCACGACCACTGTTTCCTCGTCACTACGGATGGCTCCGGAGGCCAGCAGCTGGGTCAGCCCTGCCGCCGCCGCCGCGCTGGTCGGTTCCACATACAGCCCCATGCGCGCAAGTTGGCCCAGGGCCACCACGATTTCGGTTTCGCTGACCGCTGCGATGCCGCCTGCAGTACGCCGCACCGCACGCACCACATCCCGCAACCGCGTCGGGTGCGATGACGCGATGCCCTCAGCGACTGTCGGAGTGATGGCTGTGTCCACGGGCGCCTCACCCCCCGACTGCCAGGTGGCAAAACAGGGTGCGCAATTCGCCGCCTGCACACCGAATATGCGCGGCAGCCTGCTGATCTCCCCCCTCCGCAGCAGTTCGTCAAAGCCCCGTTCCAAGCCCAGCACATTACTGCCGTAGCCCAGCGGCGTCACCACATTGTCCGGCGCACGGAATCCCAGGGACTCCCACAATTCATAGGCCAGCGTCTTGGTGCCTTCTATGAAATACGGTTGCCAGTTATGGCTGGCGTAAAAAATTTCACCACTCATGCGCAAAGCGGCGTCCGCGACATCCTGGCGCGATCCGGGAACAGTCACAACGTCGGCACCGCAGGCGGCGATCTGCGCAATCTTCGGGTACGAGGCGGTTTCCGGAACCAGTATCCGGCAGCGCATGCCGGCGGCGGCCGCATAGGCCGACAGGGAAGCGCCGGCATTGCCTGATGAATCTTCCAGCACATGAACGATGCCCAGGCTTTTCAGATAACTGACCATGACGGTCATGCCGCGATCCTTGAACGACCCGGTAGGCATCATGAATTCAAGTTTGAACCGCACCGGTACATCGTCCCACTTGCGACTGAGCAGCGGTGTGCCACCTTCACCCAGCGATACGGCATGCCGCGCATCGACCGCGAGCGCCTGCGCATAGCGCCAGACCGAGCGTTCGCGGATATTGATATCGCCTCGCAGCATACCGGCTCCCGGCGCCAGGCTGAGATAAGCGCCGGAGTCTCCGCACCATCTCGCCTCGCTCGCCGGATAACTGGCGTTAGTCTGGGAGTCTATGTAATGCATTGTTTTTAAACATATTTTATGTTTACCCATCAGTGAGCAAGTGCCAACTTCCGCACCTCTACACCACATGTTTAGACGCGGCTGACGATCATGAACTGCTCAAAAAAAGAAGGCAGACGCATGGCGTCTGCCTACTCAATTGTAGCGTGGCCCGCGCGCTGCGCGGGCCGGATTCCGGCTTACTCGGCTTTTTTGGCTTTGGCCTTGGCTTTCTTCGGCTTGTCCGAATTCTCAGACTTGGCTTTTTTCGGCTTGTCCGACTTGGCTTTTTTCGGTGCGTCCGCTTTCGCCTGGCTGGCCGGCTGGGCCGGGGTTGCCGGGGTAGCTTTCGCCGGATCGGCCTTGGCTGGTGCTACCGGCTGGGCCGGCGTTGCGGGAGTTGCCGGGGTTGCTGTCTGGGCAACGGCGTTGAAAGTCAACGCGGCAAAGCCGGCGGCAATCAGGGTGGTCAGCAGCTTGTTCATAATTTCTCCAATTTCTTGATTATCGGTTCAGGTAGTTGCGCGATGCGTCCCGAACTCCTCGGGTCGTATGCATGTAACGCCGGCACCGTCCTCCGGTTGACGAATCGCCAGCGGGGCGGTGTTAACATCGCGCAGCCGTCGCCAAATCACGACGTCATGGAGAATAGCAATGGAACTGCAGCTCAAAGGAAAACATGCGCTGATTACCGGCGGGTCCCGCGGCATCGGCCTGGGTGTGGCTCAAATCCTGGCGCAGGAAGGCTGCCATCTGCACCTTGCCGCGCGCAGTCAAAAGGATCTCGATGCTGCACGCGAAAAGCTCATTCATGCATCCAAGGTGGAAGTGCATTGCCATGCGGTCGATTTGTCCAACTCCGCGAACGCGGTTGCGCTGGCCAGAGAATGCAGCAATGTCGACTTCCTGGTGAATAATGCAGGCGCGATTCCACAAGGCACCCTTGCCAGCCTGGATGACGCGACATGGCGGCGCGCGTGGGATCTCAAGGTATTCGGCTTTATCGACATTACCCGCGAGATTTATGGGCGTATGCGGGAGCGCCGCGGCGGCGTCATCGTCAACGTGATCGGCGCTGCCGGTGAACGACCGGTGGCCACTTACATCGCCGGCAGCATGGGCAATGCGGCGCTGATGGCATTCACGCGCGCCCTGGGTGCAGAAAGTCCGGAGTTCAACGTGCGAGTGGTGGGTGTCAATCCCGGCGGCACCGCAACCGATCGCGCCGTGAAGCGACTCCGAGAGCGGGCGACCAAGGATCTCGGCGATGCCGATCGCTGGCAGGAACTGGTCAGTAAATCACCATTCGGCAGAATGGCCACGGTGGAAGAAATCGGCGCCCTGGTGGCCTTCCTGTGTTCGCCGTACTCGGGTTACACCACCGGGACCATAGTCACCGTAGATGGTGGCGCCAGCAGTCGCCGCGCATAATTATTTCTATAATCAATAAGCTACTTTGAAATCGCGGCGGGTGCCGCGCCCCCCAAGGGGACTTGCTTCGCGGCGCGGTGTGCCGCATCAACGGCGTTCACTTCCTTTTCATAGGCTTGCTGCGCAGCCGCGGCCCGCGCCCGGGCGGCGGCAAATGCCTGCTCCGCTGTGTCGAGTTCGCGTTTTCGTGCCATGGCTCGCTGCTGCGCCGCGGCGTGGGCATCCCGCGCATTGAGCGCATCCTGTTCCGCCAATTTAGCGTCGTAACGCGCCTGCTCCAGTTCGCGGTACGCTATGCCGGCACGGTACTGGCCCTGTGACAAGGTGCGGCCATGATCTTCAACCGGCGCGGGTGCCAGTGTCGGTGCCGCACAAGCGGCAAGCAACACAATCGCCAATATCCAGAGTCGTTTGGCGGCAATCATGAGTTTAGGATTTGTCGATCCAGCGAAACATGACGCCCCGCCATGCAGTAACTGCATGGCGGGTATCCAGCGCTGTTTGCGGTAAAGATCGAGTCATTCAACATACGGCCATGATACCGCCGCATCCAACAACGCGGGTATTAAGGCAGCAACACCGTGGAACCGGTGGTTTTGCGTGCTTCGATATCACGGTGTGCCTGCGCTGCTTCGCGCAACGGATAATGCTGATTAATGGTGATTTTCACGGCGCCCTTCTTGACCACGGCGAACAATTCGCGGGTCGCAGTCAGCAGATCTTCGCGCGCCGATGTGTAGGTGACCAGCGTAGGCCGCGTCAGGTACAGCGAACCTTTTTGCGCCAGAACGCCGATATTGACCGGCGCCACGGCACCTGAGGCGTTGCCGAAACTAGCCATCAGGCCCAGCGGAGCCAGGCAGTCCAGCGATTCCATGAAGGTATCTTTACCGACACCGTCATAAACCACCGGCACGCCTTTACCTTTGGTGATTTCCTTGACGCGTTCGGACAGTTTTTCGCGCGACATCACGACCACATGTTTGCAGCCAGCCTTTTTGGCGAGCTCAACTTTTTCGTCGCTGCCCACCGTGCCGATCACCGTTGCCCCCAGATGCTTCGCCCATTGGCACAGGATCTGGCCGACACCGCCCGCAGCAGCATGCACGACGATGGTGTCGCCCTTTTTCACCTTGTAGGTGCGCCGGCACAGGTACCACGCGGTCATGCCCTTCAGCATCATCGCTGCCGCCGTTTCATCCTTGATGCCGGCGGGAATTTTCACCAGACGTGCAGCCGGGCGCAGCAGCACCTCGGCATAAGCACCGATCGGCTGTGCGTAGGCAACGCGATCACCGACCTTGAACTCCTTGACCTTGGGCCCGACTGCCTCGACCACACCGGCGCCCTCCGAGCCCAGCACCAGCGGCATCGCCATGGGATAGAGCCCCGAGCGTTGATAGGTGTCGATGAAATTCAAGCCTATGGCGGTGTTGCGCACCCGGACTTCACCGGGGCCGGGATCACCTACCGTAACTTCCTCCCAGCGCATCTGCTCCGGTCCACCGTTTTGATGTATGCGTATGACGTGTGACATGCTGACTCCTCCTGTAATTTCGGGACGCGACAGACCGCCGCGTCCCCGTAAAGTTATTCCGCCTTGATTCCGGCGTCCCGTACCACCTTTGACCATTTGGTCGTCTCGGCCTTGATAAATTTGCCGTAGTCCGCTGAGTTCTTGTACTCAGCATCGGCACCCTGCGAATCAAACTTTTTCTGCATTTCTGGCGAATTCACCACTTTCGACACCGCCGCTTCCAGCCTGCGCACGATCTCGGGTGAAACGCCGGCCGGCGCAAGTATGCCCCACCAGTTATTTGCTTCGTAACCGGGAACCGTTTCAGCGACAGTCGGCGTGTTGGGGAACGCACTGTTGCGCTTGGCGCTGCCGACAGCAAGCAGCCGCAAGCGGTTGCTCTGGATGTGCGGTACCAGTTGCAGCAATGAACCCATGGTGATCTGCGTGTTTCCGGCAATGACGTCGGCCATGGCCGGACCGCCGCCTTTGAACGGGATGTGCGTAATATCGATTTTTGCCAGCAGTTTAAACATTTCCGTGCTCAGGTGCTGGAAACTGCCGATGCCCGCGGTGGCGTAGTTCAGCGACCCCGGTTTCGCCTTCGCCATATCGAGGAGTTCCTTGGTGGTTTTCGCCGCCATCTTCGGATTCACCGTCAGTGCGCTGGGGCCGGTGCCGATCAT
>JBBKXO010000093.1:0-4217 GCA_037969525.1 Burkholderiales bacterium
GCGACGCCGCACGCAGTGAACCCCGGAACATCAATGCACTGCTCGGACTGGCAAACATTGCACTGCAGGAAGGTCGGACCGAAGATGCCAGCCGCCTGTACTTCAATGTGCTGGATCTCGAGCCCCGCAACGCCTATGCGCAGACCGGTCTGATCGCCATGCTGGGGCGCGCTGATCCGGCAGCCGCGGAAGCCAAGCTGAAACAGTTGATCGCGCGTGAACCGCTGGCATCCCTGTATTTCACCCTGGGCAACCTCTACGGCGACCAGTCGCGCTGGGCCGAAGCGCAGCAGGCTTTTTTCCAGGCATTCCATCTGGAGCCCGCGAATCCCGACTACGCCTACAATCTGGCAGTCGGACTTGAACATGTCGGCCAGTCCAAACCGGCTGTAGGCTACTACCGGCGTGCTGTTGCCCTGGCACAAGGCAGGGGACGCCTGGGTTTCAATCTGCCACTGGCGCAGGACCGTATTCGTCAACTGGCGTCCAGGCCGGAATAACCGGCCAGGGTTACCGCGATGTCCGAACAACGAAAGAAACTGCGGCTGGGTGAGCTGCTGGTGCAGAGGGTCTGATAACCAAGGACCAGCTCGCCATCGCGCTGGCCGAACAGCGCAACAGCAACATTCCAATAGGCCGGCTGCTGGTCCGCCTGGGGTTCGTTACTGAAACGGCGATCCGCGACATCATGGCGCGGACCGTCGGCCAGGAATCCATCGATCTCGCGCAGGTCATCGCCGACTCGGAAGCCCTCAGCCTGGTACCCGAGGATTTCGCACGTCGCAACCACGTGCTGCCCATCGCCTACGATCCCACCGATCAGCTGCTGACCATCGCCACGACCGAAATCTTCAACGTCGTCGCACTCGACCAGCTCCGCGCCATGCTCGGTCATGATGTTGAACTAAAAACGCTGCTCGCCGCGGAAGCGCAGCTCAGCGATTACATCGATCAGTTCTACGGCCACGAACTGTCGGTCGACGGCATCCTCACTGAAATTGAAACCGGCGAAATCGATTACGAGAGCCTGCAGGCCGGCGGCGATGAATACACCCAGCCGATGGTACGGCTGGTCAACGCCATACTGGTGGATGCCGTCAAGCGCGGCGCATCCGATATTCACTTCGAGCCGGAGTACGCGTTCCTGCGCATCCGTTACCGCATAGACGGCGTGCTGGAAACGGTTCGCAGCCTGCACAAGACCTACATGCCGGGCATCACCGTGCGCGTTAAAGTCGTCAGTGAAATGAATATCGCCGAATCCCGCGCACCTCAGGACGGACGGCTGTCGCTGACACTCAATGGCCGCCCGATCGATTTCCGCGTCTCCACCCAGCCCACCATTTACGGTGAGAACATCGTACTGCGGGTGCTGGATCGCGAAAAATCAATCGTCAATCTGGATCGCATGAACCTGTCCAGCGATACCATGAGTAAGCTGGAAATCATGCTGTCGCGCCCTGAAGGCATACTCGTCGTCACCGGCCCCACCGGCAGCGGCAAGACCACCACGCTGTATTCGCTGCTCGCACAGGTCAATGACGAGACGGTCAATATCATGACCCTGGAGGATCCGGTCGAGTATCCGCTGACACTGATGCGCCAGACCTCCGTCAACGAAGCGGCGCGCATGGACTTTGCCAACGGCATCCGCTCGATCATGCGCCAGGATCCGGACATCATTCTGGTCGGCGAGGTGCGCGACCGCGATACTGCCGAGATGGCTTTCCGCGCGGCCATGACCGGCCATCAGGTATTCACCACGCTGCACACCAATTCCGCACTGGGCGCGTTCCCGCGACTGCTGGATATCGGCGTGCAGCCCGACATCATGGCGGGCAACATCATCGGCATCATTGCCCAGCGGCTGGTGCGGGTGCTGTGTTCCCATTGCAAGGAAGCCTACGCGCCGTCCCAGGAAGAACGCGCGCTGCTGGGCCCCACCGGCGACACCACCTCCTTCCTCTACCGGCCCGTGGGTTGCAAACACTGCTCGAACAAGGGCTATCGCGGCCGCACGCCTATCATGGAACTGCTGGTGATGGACGCCGACATGGACGAACTCGTGGCGCGCCGTGCCACTGCAAAGGAACTGCGTGCCGAAGCCGTTTCCAAGGGTTTTCGCTCCCTTGCCGAGGAAGGTCTCGGTCGCGTGCTGGACGGCACTACCAGTCTCGCCGAGGTCGCCCGCACCGTAGATCTGACCGGGCGGCTGCGCCAATGATGATTTCATGCTCCGGGGCGCGCGCTTGCGCCTGACCTGCTGAACCGTGCCCTCATACGAATACAAGGCAATCGATAAAACCGGCCGACCGGCTCGCGGCGGGCTGGATGCGGTCAATGAAATCGATCTGGAACTGCGGCTGCGCCGCATGGGTCTCGACCTGATCACCTGCAAGTCGGTTGATCGCAGAACCTCGTCACTGGCCGGCGGCGGAACAATCACCAGCCGTGATCTGGCCAACTTCTGTTTCGATATGGAACAGATGGTCCGCTCCGGCATTCCGATCATCGACGGGCTGCGCGACATGCGAGACACCATCGACTCGCCACGGTTTTGCGAAGTGCTGACCATCATGACCGAGGATATGGAGGCCGGTCATGTACTGTCACAGTGCATGGCCACGCATACCGACGTGTTCGACCGTGTGTTTGTCAGCCTGATCCGGGCGGGCGAGCAGTCCGGCCAGCTGCCCGAGATATTCAAGAATCTCGCCGACACCATCCGCTGGCAGGATGAGCTGACCTCGCAAACCAAACGCCTGCTGATGTATCCGGCGCTGACCCTGGTAGTGGTGCTGGCCGTGATGGCAGCACTGCTGATATTCCTGGTGCCGCAAATCGCACAGTTGTTCAAATCCATGGGCATGGCATTGCCCATACAGACCCAGGTGCTGCTGGCCGTCTCGGCATTTACCAAGGACTACTGGTTACCCATGCTGCTGGTGCCGACCATTGCCATCATCGCGCTGATGCTTTTCATCCGCCGCTCGGACAAGGCGGCCTACCTGTGGGATCACGCCATACTGCGCCTGCCGGTCATCGGCCCGATCATTCAGAAAATCATCATCTCGCGATTCGCCAATACATTTGGCCTGATGTACCGTTCGGGCATCACGGTGCTCGATGCCATACGCATCTGCGTAGACGTCGTAGGCAATCGTGTCATCGCCGACGGACTGAACCGCGCCGTGCAGCAGGTGGCCTCTGGTGACGGCCTCACCGACACTTTCCGCGATCTGGGGCTGTTCCCGCCACTGGTGATCAGAATGCTGCGCGTGGGCGAAAGCACCGGAGCACTTGACGTCTCTCTTGCCAATGTCACTTACTTCTACAACCGCGACGTCAAGGATTCCGTGGACAAAGGCATGCAAATGCTGGGGCCCGCGATGACGCTGATCCTTGGCGGCATGATCGCCTTTGTCATCTGGGCAGTGCTGGGACCTGTCTATGATATTCTCGGCAAACTGAAATTTTAGGGCCTGTTAACAGTCATTTCATGAATGCGACGGTGACGATTTGGCCTCTGGGCGAGAAACGCCGAGCGCGATTTGCCCATCGGCAAATAAGCGAAGGCGCGACAACGCCATGGGGTCAAATCGTCCCGTCCCTGCGGGTAGTTGCGAAAATCGCCACTGGCTGCGTTGCTCGCCTCGCCCATATTCTCGATATGGCCCGCGGCAAGCGCCTTGCCACTGACGATTTTCGCAACAACGCATCTCACGAAATGACTGTTAACAGGCCCTAGCCGCGGGGCACCCCCTTCCCCATCATGGCCAACAAACTCCTACTCTGCATCTCGGCAACCCAGGCGACAGCTGCGCGTTGGCGGGGCGGGCGGCTGACCGACTGCACCGTCTTCGACAACAGCGAGGCCGGGGTGGCGGACTTCCGGAATTACGCCGCAGCCTCCGGCGGCGCTCCGGCATTCATCATTGTCGATGCCACCGAGGAAGATTACCGCTTCGAAACGCTGCCCCATGCCTCAGGTGCCGAGAGCATACAAATGGTCGAGCGCAAGCTCCGCCAGTATTACCGGGGCACGATCTACTGCGCTGCCTCGCTCATCGGACGTGATACCAGCAAACGGCGCGATGACCGGTACCTGTTTTCGGCGCTGACCAATCCGGATCTCGTCACGCCATGGTTGTCGGCAATCACCGAATGCAGACTGCCCGTCGGCGGCATTTACCTGCTGCCGACGGTGATCACCGGCC
>JBBKXO010000094.1:0-6938 GCA_037969525.1 Burkholderiales bacterium
GTGCGGCCGGAACCTTCGCCCACTGAACGCGGTTTGAAAATGTTGGAGGCGCCGCCTGCGCCGCAGATCACGGTTTTGGATTTGAAAACGTGATAGTTGCCTGTGCGCACATTGAAGCCAACGGCACCGGCAATCCGGTTCTCCTTGCCGTCATCCATCAGCAGGTGGGTGACGCAGATGCGGTTGAAGATCTTGTCCGCTTATTGTTTGGCAGCCTCGGCCACGATGGGCTTGTAGGACTCGCCGTGAATCATGATCTGCCATCGCCCTTCACGCAGATATTGCCCGGTTTTCGGGTCCTTCATGATGGGCAGGCCCCACTCTTCGAACTGATGCACCGTGGAGTCAACGTGACGCGCCATATCAAACAGCAGGTCTTCGCGCACCATCCCCATCAGGTCGATACGGGCGTAGCGGACATGGTCCTCCGGCTTGTTTTCACCCCAGCGGGTGCCCATATAGCAGTTGATGGCGTACAGGCCCTGGGCGACCGCACCAGAGCGATCGATATTAGCCTTCTCGGCAATAATAATCTTCTTGTCCTGCCCCCAGAATCTGGCCTCCCATGCGGCACCCGTGCCGCCCAGGCCTGCTCCGACGACCAGAATGTCGATGCCGTCTTCGACGATCGTTTCGTAAGCCATCAGTAAGCCACGCCTTTCTTCATTTTGAGACCACTGGCTTCCAGCGTATGCAAACCGCCGTCATCCATGCGGATATATTTCGGCTCGCTATACAACAGCTCGCTGTCGCGCATTTCCTGGCTGGGCCCGGGCTCATCTGCGAGCTTGGGGATCGCCGTCCCCCAGGGCTTGGTGGTAATGGGCGACAGGAAGTTCTTTTCCGTACCGTTGCGGAATTTGATCTTCCAGGCGATCGTGCCTTTCTTTTCGTCGCGGTCGACACGTACGCTGTGACCGAGCGGGGCAAAGTCGGCATATCCGCGCACATCGATCGCATTCTGCGGGCAAGCCTTGACGCACGAGTAGCACTCCCAGCACATGCTCGGTTCGATGTTGTAGGCGCGACGATAGGTCTCATCGATGTGCATGATGTCGGACGGGCAGATATCGACGCAATGTCCGCATCCGTCGCACCTTGTCATATAGACGAAGGTAGGCATTAGTTAGCTCCTTGGTATGTTCCGCTAGTACTTGCGGGCTGTTTTCTAATAGTGATGGGGCGGTTCGCGCTTGATGCCCAGCCCCATGTCCATGGGAGCGTCTTTCAACAGTTCCATGGAGTGTCTTTTCTGTTGTTCAGGATCGTCACGGCTCAGCGTCGGCAGATTCTCGGCGGTACCATTGGCCTTGGACATTCTTTTCTCGAAGGCCGCCGCGGGCTTGAAGAACATGTGTGCGAACTTGGACCAGGGCACCGAGCCAAACAGCACTGTCGTGGCAATGATGTACAGGCCGAAGAGCACGCCCGCCCCGCCGCCGGCTATCGCCCAGATCAGGCCCAGCGTCACGCTGGCGAGCAGCGAGAGTATGAACAGGTCGGCACGCATCACGCGGAACGGCGAACCGCCCTCAGCGGCAACATCGACTCGGATGAAGAACCAGAACCAGTATCCGCCCACGCAAACCATCAGGCCACCGATCCACCACAGGGCCGGCCAGATGCCGGGCGTCGGCGTCGCAGGTGTCGGATAACCAAACACCATAATGGCCGTGGCAACCACGTACATCACAAATCCGTACATGGTCAGCAAGTGCGCAATGCGGCGACGCATGTTGCAGAATTCACCGGAGGTCAGCACATCCACCACGCCGGTCTTGATCGCAATCGACACCATTGCGCCGCCATCGACGGGTTTCGTGCCTTTGCTCTTCGATTTCCGCCAATTTTCGAAGAAATACCTGGCACTGCCCTTATGTATAACGTCGAACAGCGTCCCTGCTACAACCAGCACGATCATGAGAACCACGTAGGTCTGCATGACGGCAGGCGATATGGACGCCGAAATCTCGGCAAACGGATTACTGGTGAACATCATCTCCCCCAACTTTTTGGTGCGGTGATTTTAAACGTGCAGGATACGGTGAAAGAATAAAAAAGGTTATGCCGTCATAGAAATTACTTTGGTCTGCCCGGGTTAGAATCACTGATGGGGGTGAAATCTGAAAATCTGCATAGTCTCTGATAGCCACGATCATCGTGAACCGTTTGCTGCTGCAGTCGCCGAAGCCAAAGCACTGGGTGCGCAAGCCGTACTGCATTGCGGTGACCTGATCGCGCCGTCCACATTGCATGCCGTCGTTGGACTGGGGCTGCCCATACACATGATTCATGGCAACAACACGGGTGATCTGTACTACCTGTCCAAATGGGCGCGAGAGCCCAAGCACCGGCTGCATTACTACGGTCAGGACGGTGATTTCGTGCTCGCGGATCGGCGAATCTTCCTGGTGCATTACCCGCATTACGCCAAGGCCATGGCACTGACCGGCGACTACGACCTGGTATGCAACGGTCATGAACACCGCGCTGTCATTGAACGCATCACGAATATTAAAGGCGGCGAGACCTTGCGCATCGATCCCGGCTCCGTGGCCGGCGTGAGTGCCCCTGCAACGTACATATTCGGTGATCTGCAGACCCTGGAATTCGAGATACTGCCGGTTCCAGCAAGCGCCAAGAATTAATAATTAATCAATAAAAACAACTAGTTATAATGTGGCCCGAGCACCGGAGGTATATACTCCAGTACGATACGCTGAACGAGTAACCCCATGCCCACGAAAATCGCTCCGCTCGCCAGGAAATCGCTGCAAACCGAAGCCCGCGTCATCGACCGCGAGCCCTATTACGAGCCGTGCGGCAGCGAAATCGCCCTGTTTGAAGCTGCCTACGCCAGCACGCTGCCGGTGCTGCTGAAAGGCCCCACCGGTTGCGGCAAGACCCGCTTCGTCGAACACATGGCGTGGAAACTCAAGCGCCCGCTGGTCACTGTGTCCTGCCATGACGATCTGACCGCCGCCGATCTCGTTGGCCGCTATCTGATCACCAGCAACGAAACCGTGTGGGTGGACGGCCCGCTGGCGCACGCCGTGCGCGCGGGTGCGATCTGCTATCTCGACGAAGTGGTCGAAGCGCGCCGCGACACCACCGTCGTCATTCATCCACTGGCCGACGACCGCCGCATACTGCCCATGGAAAAACACGGCGAGCTGCTGCAGGCGCCGCCCGAGTTCCTGCTCGCCATGTCGTACAACCCCGGTTACCAGAGCGTGCTCAAGGAATTGAAACAAAGTACGCGCCAGCGATTCGTCGCCATCGACTTTCAGTATCCAAACGCCGCACTCGAAGAAAAAATCATCGTCACCGAATCCGGCACCGCAGCCGCCACGGCTGCCGCGCTGGTGCGGCTCGCGCACATGACGCGCAACCTCAAAGGCAACGGTCTCGACGAAGGGGCTTCGACCCGGCTGCTGGTGCATGCCGCCAAGCTGATCGCCCGCGGCATCCCCGCGGCCACGGCCTGTCACAGCGCCATCGCTGAAGCCCTGTCCGACGATCCGGAAATGCTGCGCGCCATCGACGAGTTCGTATCGTCGGTGTTCTGAGCAGCCATCTGCTCCCGGCGCCTGCCGCCATGACCACGCCCGCGTTTACTGAAGTAGGTAGGTTGGGGTGAGCTTGCGAACCCCAACGCACATCCGCCGCAAATATTCCGGAGTCTCCGTTGCACTCGTTACGCTGCACTTTGCACGGGGTCAGACGTTGGGGTTCCGATGTCACCCCAACCTACGTACTGTTCCTAATTACAAAACACATGACCCCGTTCGGGCTGAGTCCTTCGGCAAACTCAGGACAGGCTCTGTCGAAGCCCGCCCTTCGACGCGCTCAGGGCGAACGGAATGGGTTGGTCGCCAATTCTGTAAAGCTGAATAGCCCCAGCCCGCTGCCATGACTGCACCCGCATACCCCGAAGCTGAACTCAGCAAAAAACTCGATTACCTGCTGAGTCCGGTACTGTCATCGCGGCGCACCGCAGCACCGCTGGCCCAGGCACTGGCGCCGCTGACACGCCCGCAGCAGGATCTGGTGTTGCACTGGATCGAGGTCATCGCCCACACCAACTACGAAATGGCCTACCAGTACGCAGCCGCAGCGCCCGCCGCCCAGGCGCGACTGGATGAGGCAGGACTTGAAGCCTGGATCATCCAGGCCATGGACACCTATGACCGTGAAGGCCTGCACCGCGGCGGCCAGGTGTTCAGGCAGATCGCCACCTGGACACAGGTTGCCGCCGGCACGCAGATCGCCACGTTCGAAGAACATCAGCATGTACTCGAACTGTTTGTCTGCGGACTCGCCGGACGCCGGCTGAATCTGGACACCGCCACCGAACCGTACACCGATACCGAGACGATTTATCTGCCGTCACACATCGCCGCACTGCCGACCAAAGCCGAGAATTTCAACATCTACAAGATATTGGCAACACTGCTGTGGGCGCAGGGACGTTACGGCACTTTCCACGCCGACCTCGCCACAGTCTGTGCCGGTTATGCCGATCCCGCGCGCGCCACCGCCCTGCTCGCCTATCTCGAAAACCTGCGCCTCGAAGCCCGCATCCGCCGCGTGCTGCCGGGCATCGCCCGCGACCTGGTACGGCTGCGCGGCGGCGCCATCGATAAACGCTGCGCCGCACTGACCAGGCACAGCGCCACGGTGCAGGACAGCCTCAGGCTGCTCAGCCAGTTTTACGGCGTGATCGACGCGCCACGCCATGCCTGGCGCACGACGCTGCGCCGGGAAGCAGGCAAGGTGCGCGACGCGCGCGTTCAGCGTGAACAGGGCGAACTCGCTGCCGCACTGGCAGAATTCGCGCTGGAAAACAATAACAATGCGGCCACGGAACCCGCCGCCCCGACGCTGGAGCGTTTCCGTATCGATGCCGCAGCCTATCCCGGCAACGACGGCAACATCGACTTTGAATTGCAGTTCGACGGCGCACCGGTCGCGCCACCGGATCACGTCACGCAACTCATCGACTCCATCCTGCAGGATCTGGGCGACATTCCCGATGATTACCTGCAGGCTGCAAGCAACGGCACGTATGACGCCAGTGCACGCGCAGGCACCGATGACGCTAACGTAGACAATAAGCACGATAACGCCGTCAGTACTCACGAAAGCGACGCGCATTTCTACAACGAGTGGGACCACAAGCGCCGCCACTACCGCAAGAACTGGTGCGTGCTGCGCGAACTCGATGTACAACCCGTCACCAACAATTTCGTCGCCGACACGCTGGCCAAATACCGGCCGCAGATCGCCGACCTGCGGCGCACCTTTGAAGTGCTGCGTGGTGAAGACAAGATGCTGAAGCGCCAGACTGTGGGTGATGACATCGACTTCGACGCACTGGTCGCCGCCTACGCCGACCTGCAGAGCGGCCACGAACTCTCAGACCGCCTGCTCACCCGCCGCCATAAAAACGAACGCGACCTGGCCGTGCTGTTCATGGTCGACATGAGCGGCTCGACCAAAGGCTGGATCAACGACGCCGAGCGCGAATCGCTGGTGATGCTGTGCGAGGCGCTGGAAGTGCTGGGCGACCGCTACGCCATCTACGGCTTCTCCGGCCTCACCCGCCAGCGCTGCGAGATCTACCGCATCAAGCGCTTCGACGAAGCCTATGACGATACCGTCCGGCAGCGCATCGCCGGCATCACGCCGCAGAACTACACCCGCATGGGCGTGGCCATCCGCCACCTGACCAAACTGCTGAATGCAGTCGATGCGCGGACCAAGTTATTGATTACGCTGTCAGACGGCAAACCCGACGACTACAGCGACAACTACCGCGGCGCATACGGCATTGAGGATACGCGGCAGGCACTGATCGAAGCGCACCGCTCCGGCGTGAAGCCCTTCTGCATCACCATCGACAGTGAGGCGCGCGACTACCTGCCACACCTCTACGGCCCGGTGAACTGGACGCTGGTGGATGATGTGAAACGGCTGCCACTGAAGGTGGCGGATATTTATCGGCGGTTGACTGCCTGAACCAGGACTAAACAGAGACCAAGCGTCGGCTTCGACCCTTTGCTGCCGGTCAGGTTTCTCCATACCGCCCTTTCCGCCAGCCCCCCTTTCTGCGAATTGGAATTCTACAGAGCCGCCGCTGGCAAACTCACCCTACCGACCATGAGCGCTCATTCAAGACTGTGGCAATCAGGCAAATATCAGGGAATTAACAGGGTATTTAATCGGTTCCCGAAACCAGTCATTCGCCGTCAGCTGTACTACCGCGGCAACGCGGTACAGCACTGTTCGATGGCGCACAGACGGCATCATGCGTGCCGGCCTACTTTCATACCAGTTGATACGAACGGCGCGAGTCTTTGCGCCCCACGAACTCTATCCGTCACCAATAATTGAAGAGTGTTCATGGGGCCTACAAATACGCGGACGCTCTCATGATGAACAGAAACGGCCTTCGCAACTCGTGCTTACCGTAAGACTTCAATTTTCAATTCTTACCGAGTAAAGGAATAGACATGGACAAGGAACACTCGAATAAGTGTGGGCATGCCGGGTGCCAATGCCTGATCAAACCGGGCGAACACTTTTGCAGTGACTATTGCGCTACTGCAGATCCTGCCGCGATCAGCGGGACGCTTCCCGGGAACCGGGATGCGACCGGCAAATGCAAATGTGGGCATCCAGACTGTAAGTAGGATGCACCGAGCACGGCACCGTAAATGACGTACAGCACCAAGGTCATTACTGGCGCCATGATGCCGAGATTCATCCCGAACAAGCCCGCGCCGGCCGGCGGCATCAGAGCGATCATCATGATCTGCAAGGCATTCCCTGAAGATTTCTCCGCCGCCCACGCGGCCAATGCCCCGGCACGCGCCCGTCTCCGCGAACGGTCCAGGCTGATTCTGCGAGCGGTCTTGCTCGGATGCGTCTGCGGA
>JBBKXO010000095.1:0-3807 GCA_037969525.1 Burkholderiales bacterium
ACCACTGCATCGACCGGCTGGCCGCGCATCATTTCCTCGGTATCCACCGCCATCAGGTTGCGCAGGTACATGCTGGTGGGATGCGCAAACGACTCGTGCAGCGTGATCACCGGGAATTCCACCGGCAGCCCGCCGGCGAGCATCACGCCGCGCTTCACCGCTTCGATCAGATCAGGCACATTGCGATGGCAGGCATTAAAGCCGCTGAAGGTATTGGTAATGCCGATGATCGGCCGATCCAGAGCGTCATCGGTATAACCCATCGCCTTGATGAAGGCTTTGCGGAGGAACAGCGAAAAACCCTCATCGCCGTAGGCGGTCAGGCCGCGACGCATACCGCGTTTGGTTGTTGCCATTGCAGGTGGACCTCAGTAACAGGGAGCCCGAAGATAACTGCCCGGCTCTTAGCGTGCAACCGCGCCGCAACATCCGCGATTGCTGCAAATTGTCAATACCTTGACCCTTGCCCCCGCCCGAAACTCAGGCATTATTAATGGCAATTAATACAGGAACTTGCAATTATTGATTAATGTCAATCCAGAGCCCTTTTCACCAGCAGCAGTGCAAGGCATACTGCACACCACAATAGCTAGTAGTTAAGCCCGGCGCCTGAGGCGCCGCAGATTAGGAAGACCCCAATGAACGAATCCGTTGTCAGCAGTGCCGCCATCACACTCCCCGAACAGGAAATCAGCCGCGACTCGCTGCTCGAAAAGTACGCCAAGGGCAAAGAAACCACCATTACCGAGGTGCGCCGCCGCGTGGCCCGCGCCCTTGCCCAGGCCGAACCCGAAGAACAGCGTGCACTCTGGGAAAAACGTTTCCTGCAGGCGCAGGAAGACGGCTTCATCCCCGCCGGCCGCATCAATTCCGCCGCCGGTGTCCAGTTGCAGGCGACGCTGATCAACTGTTTCGTACAGCCGGTAGGTGATTCGATATCCGAAGTCGTCGATGGCCGTCCCGGCATTTACATCGCACTGCAGGAAGCCGCTGAGACCATGCGCCGCGGCGGCGGCGTGGGTTATGATTTTTCTTCGATCCGCCCCAAGGGTGCAGAAGTCAAAGGCACACAGTCCAGCGCCAGCGGACCCGTATCGTACATGCGCGTATTCGACCGCTCCTGCGAAACCGTCGAATCCGCCGGTTCACGCCGCGGCGCGCAGATGGCCGTATTGCGCTGCGACCACCCCGATGTCGAAGACTTCATCCACGCCAAGGACAAGGGCGACCTCACCAATTTCAACATCTCGGTCGGCGTCACCGACACCTTCATGGAAGCTGTCGAGCAGAACCAGGAGGTCGAACTGGCCCACCGCGCCAAGCCCAACGCAAGGCAGATGGCGGCCGGGGCGTGGCAGCGCGAAGATGGAGCTTGGGTCTATCGCAAGGTGCCGGCGCGCGAACTGTGGGAACAGATCATGCACTCGACCTATGACCATGCCGAACCCGGCGTGCTGTTCATCGATCGCATGAACAAGGACAACAATCTCAATTACTGCGAAACCATAGAAGCCACCAACCCCTGTGCCGAACAACCACTGCCGCCGTACGGCTGCTGCTGCCTGGGTTCGATCGACCTGACGCATTTTGTCAAACAACCCTTCGCCGAAAACGCCACCTTCAATTTCGATCACTTCGGCCGCGTCGTTGCTGTCGCCGTGCGCATGCTCGACAACGTGCTCGACGTTACTGCCTGGCCACTGAAACAGCAGCAGGAAGAGGCCGCCAACAAGCGTCGCGTCGGCCTCGGTTTCACCGGACTGGGTGACGCGCTGATCATGCTGCGGCAGCGCTACGACACGCCGGAAGCACGGCAGGTGGCGGCGAAGATTTCCGCGGCCATGCGCGACCACGCCTATCGCGCCTCCGCTGAACTCGCGCGCGAAAAAGGCGCGTTCCCGCTGTTCAACGCTGATCTCTACCTGTCGGGCACCAGCTTCGCCGCGCGCCTGCCGGAAGAGGTCAAGCAGCACATCCGCAAACACGGCATCCGCAACAGCCACCTGCTGTCGATCGCACCCACCGGCACCATCAGCCTCGCTTTTGCCGACAATGCCTCCAACGGCATCGAACCGCCGTTTTCGTGGACCTACACCCGCAAGAAGCGCATGCCCGACAACACCATGCGCGAATTCGCGGTCGAGGATCATGCATGGCGGCGCTGGCGCGCGCAGGGTGGCAACACTGCGCAACTGCCGCCATGGTTCGTCACCGCGCTGGAAATCTCGGCGACCGCGCATGAGGAAATGGTCGCTGCAGTCGCACCCTTTGTGGACACCAGCATTTCAAAAACGGTAAACGTACCGGAAGACTATCCCTACAGCGAATTCCAGGATCTGTATTTCCGCGCCTGGAAATCCGGCCTCAAGGGCCTCGCCACTTATCGCCCGAACAGCGTGCTGGGCTCGGTGCTGTCAGTGGAACCCTCTGCCAAGGTCACGGAAAAGGACAAGGCACCGCAGGATTTCCGCAACGACGACGTCAACCGCCGCATCCGCATCCAGCACCTGCCGGCACCCGTGCTCTCCAGCCTGCGCTGGCCGGGCCGTCCGGCGATGACCGCCGGCAACCCGGCGTGGACCTACATGATCGAGCATCCGCATGGCGCGTTCGCGGTCTTTGTCGGCCATGTCGAAAACAATCACAAACATGCGTTTGAAGTCTGGGTCAACGGCAGTGAACAGCCGCGCGGCCTGGGTGCAGTGGCCAAGACGCTGTCGATGGACATGCGTGCCAGCGATCCGGGCTGGCTGCAATTAAAGCTCGATACGCTGGCCAAAGCCGGCGGCGATGAGCCTTTCGACATGGCTTTCCCGCCGCTGGGTGAAGTCAAGCGCATGCCTTCAGTGGTGGCCGCCTTTGCGCAGGTCGTGCGCTGGCGCGTCGACCAGCTGGGCGGACTGACGCAACCGGGCGCACCGCTGTTCGACCAATCGCTGACCCCGGTGCTCGATGCCATGTTCTCACCGAAGGAGCCTAAAACCGGCACCGACGGCACCATGTCGTGGACGGTCGATGTGCTGAATCCGCGCACCGGTGACGATTTCGTGCTGGGCCTCAAGGAAATCACCTTGCCCGGCGATGCCAGAAACGCAGGCGCCACCCGCCCCTATTCGATGTGGCTGTCAGGAGAATACCCGCGCGCCCTCGACGGGCTGTGCAAGATACTGTCGCTGGACATGCGCGTGATGGATCCGGCATGGATCGGCATGAAACTGCAAAAGCTGCTGGAGTTTCCAGAGCCGCTGGGCGACTTCATGGCATTCGTGCCTGGCGCGCGCAAACAGGCCACCTACCCGTCGACAGTAGCTTATGTCGCAAGACTGATCCTGCACCGCTACGCGATGCTCGGCCTGCTCAACGAAGACGGTGTGCCGCTGATTCAGATGGGCATACTTGAGGCGCGCGCCGGCGGCACCGCGCCGCTGCTGATGAAGGGCAGCCGCTGCCCCGAATGCGGCAACCTGACGCTGATCCGCAAAGACGGCTGCGATTACTGCACGGCATGCGGGTTCACTGGCGCCTGCGGCTGAGTTTCTTCGGACATCGTCAAAAGAACGGCCGGGTTTTATCGCGGCCGTTTTTTATCAGGCCCGCGCCTGCCGGCAGAAAGTATCCCGCCTTGCCACACTCGCACATAGATGAGTCGATTAATCGATCTTGATCTTCGCCTGCGCGATGATCTTGGCGTATTTCGCGTGTTCGCTCTTCATCAGTGCACCAAAATCATCGGCAGTACTGTACTTCGCATCACCGCCCTGGGACGCGAGACGTTCTTTCACATCAGGCAAAGCCAGCACGCGCTGC
>JBBKXO010000096.1:0-10278 GCA_037969525.1 Burkholderiales bacterium
TGGAAGCGCTGAAGAAAGAGGGCGAGTCGGGCAGGCGGAAAATTACGCAGTACACCCGCTACGGGACGGCTGGACTTGCAATCGTCCAGGGTATGGCGATTGCGATCGCTTTTGAGCAGCAGAAAGTCGCACTTGACCCGGGAATGGAGTTCCGCCTGACTGCGATGGTGACTCTGGTGACCGGCACCATGTTCCTGATGTGGCTGGGCGAACAGATTACTGAGCGGGGTATCGGGAACGGCATCTCGTTAATCATTTTTGCCGGTATTGTATCCGGATTTCCGGAGGCAGTAGGCGGGACGCTGGAACTGGCACGGACCGGGGCATTTTCGATTCCGTTTGTTCTGTTCATATTCGTGCTGGTACTCGCGGTAACTGCATTTGTCTGCTTTGTCGAAAAAGGGCAGCGCAAAATATTGGTTAATTACGCAAAACGACAGGTTGGCCGGAAGATATACGGTGGGCAGTCATCTCACCTGCCGCTGAAGCTGAACATGTCGGGTGTGATACCGCCGATTTTCGCTTCTAGTATCATCCTGTTCCCGGGCACGGTGGCCGGCTGGTTGGGTGAGAGCGAAGGTATGGGATGGCTGAAGAATGTCGCCGCTGTGCTGCACCCTGGACAACCGATTTACACGCTTTTTTATGCTGCTGCGATTATTTTCTTCTGCTTTTTCTATACGGCATTGGTGTTCAATCCGAAGGATACGGCGGAAAACCTGAAGAAGAGCGGGGCGTTTGTGCCCGGAATAAGACCGGGTGACCAGACCGCGCGGTATGTTGAGAAAGTGACCATGCGGCTGACTTTGGCGGGCGCGCTGTATGTCACCCTAGTCTGCCTGGTGCCGGAACTGCTGATTGTCTGGAAAAACGTGCCGTTTTACTTTGGCGGAACCTCGCTGCTGATCATTGTGGTGGTTACGCTTGATTTCATGGCGCAGGTGCAGGCTTATGTAATGTCGCATCAATATGAAAGTCTGCTGAAGAAGGCGAACTTTAAAGGCGGTGTATTTCCCGCGCGGTAATGGCGAAAGAAGACACCATAGAGATGCAGGGGGAGGTTGTTGAAAATCTGCCCAATGCAACCTTTAGGGTGAAGTTGGAAAATGGCCATGTCGTACTAGGCTATATCTCGGGGAAAATGCGCATGCATTACATTCGCATTCTGCCCGGGGACAAAGTAACACTGGAATTGACGCCCTACGATTTAACCAAGGGCAGGATCATTTTCCGGGCGAAATAGGCTGCGAGCGAAAGAGGTGCAACATGAAAGTATTGGCATCAGTAAAGCGCATGTGCCGCAACTGCAAAGTTGTGAAGCGGAATGGCGTGGTTCGGGTGATCTGCAAGGATCCGCGCCACAAGCAGCGCCAGGGTTGACGGTTCATTGAATATGAGCCTGTCAGAAGTTATAATGTACAGTTTTTCATTGGTGGGGTGAGCGATGGCCCGCATAGGTGGCGTCAATATACCGAATCATCAGCACGCTGAAATCGCGCTGACGGCAATCTACGGCATTGGCCGTGGCCGCTCCCGCGCGATTTGCGTGGCGGCCGGGATCAATACTGCAGCCAAAATTAAAGACCTGTCCGACGCGGACATGGACAAGTTGCGGGAGCAGGTTGCGAAGTTCATAACCGAAGGCGATCTGCGTCGAGAGATCTCCATGAACATCAAGCGGTTGATGGACCTCGGCACATGGCGCGGCAAGCGTCACCGCTCTGGGCTGCCCATGCGCGGGCAGCGTACGCGCACCAATGCGCGCACGCGCAAGGGACCGCGCAAGGCGGCTGTAAAAATCCAGCGGCCGACCGCTGCGTAACAGAGAGTGACTATTTATGGCTAAGGCAAACACCAGGGTACGCAAGAAGGTCAAGAAGAACGTGGCCGAAGGCGTCGCGCACGTGCACGCGTCCTTCAACAACACTATTGTTACCATCACCGACCGTCAGGGCAATGCGCTGGCATGGGCGACTTCCGGTAGCAACGGTTTCAAAGGTTCGCGCAAGTCAACGCCCTTTGCGGCACAGATTGCTGCAGAGAAAGCTGGCCGTTTAGCGCAAGAGTGCGGCGTAAAGAATATTGAGGTCCTGATCAAAGGGCCGGGACCGGGACGCGAGTCCGCGGTGCGCGCACTCAATGCCGTAGGTTTCAAAATCACCAGCATCTCCGATGTGACGCCCGTGCCGCATAACGGTTGCCGTCCGCCGAAGAAACGTCGAATTTAAGGAGATCCCACAGTGGCCAGGAATCTCGATCCAAAGTGCCGGCAATGCCGTCGCGAAGGCGAAAAACTCTTCCTCAAGGGGGAGAAGTGTTTCACTGACAAATGCGCTATTGAGCGTCGTAATTATCCGCCGGGGCAGCACGGACAGAAGAGCAGCCGTCTTTCGGGCTATGGCGTTCAATTGCGTCAGAAGCAGAAAGTGCGACGCATATACGGCATTCTTGAGCGGCAGTTCCGCAAGACCTATAAGGATGCGGCACGAAGCAAGGGAGTTACCGGCGAAGCGTTGCTGCAGAATCTCGAAAGCAGGCTCGACAGCGTCGTATATCGCATGGGTTTTGGCGCGTCGCGCACGGAGTCCCGCCAGGTAGTTCGCCACAACGGCATCACGGTCAACGGCAAGCGCGTGAACATACCCTCGTATCAATGCCGTCCGGGTGACGTTGTCGAAGTGGCCCAACTGGCCAAGGCCCAATTGCGCATCAAAGGCGCGGTCGAAGCGGCCGAGTCACGAGGTTTTCCGGAGTGGATTGAAGTCGATTCAAAGGCGCTGAAAGGCACCTTCAAGGCTCGTCCACAGCGTTCCGAATTGCCTTCAACCATTAACGAGTCGCTCATCGTCGAGCTGTACTCGAAATAATTTCCGAGAGGTAGCCCAGTCATGTCAAGCAGCGCCTTCCTCAAGCCTCGGATCATCGATGTTCAAGGTGTGTCCCCGTTCCATGCCAAGGTCACCATGGAACCGTTCGAGCGCGGTTACGGCCATACGCTCGGCAACGCGTTGCGGCGCACGCTGCTGTCTTCGATGCCAGGCTACGCGGCAACGGAAGTCAAGATCGCCGGCGTGTTACACGAGTATTCCACGATCGACGGCGTCCAGGAGGACGTGGTCGACATCCTGCTCAATCTGAAAGGCATCGTCCTGCGCCTGCACAACCGCGACGAAGCTATCTTGACGCTGAAGAAATCAGGTGAAGGTGTGGTCACGGCGGCTGACATCGAGCCGATGCATGACGTCGAAATCATCAATCCTGACCATGTAATCGCGCATCTGACCGCCGGCGGCAAGGTCGATATGCAGATCCAGATCGAAAAAGGCCGTGGCTATGTGGCCGCAGTGACTCGTCGCGGTGAAGAGGATTCCCGTAGCGTAGGCGGACTGATGCTGGATGCTTCTTATGGTCCGGTGCGCCGAGTCAGCTATGCAGTGGAATCTGCCCGTGTCGAGCAGCGTACCGACCTCGACAAGCTGGTTATCGACATTGAAACCAATGGCGCGATCGATCCTGAGGAAGCCGTGCGTTACGCGGCCCGGGTGCTGGTCGAGCAGTTGTCGGTGTTTGCCGATCTCAAAGGCACTCCGGCCCTGATTGAAGACAAGAAAGCGACGCAAATTGACCCGGTGCTGTTGCGCCCGGTGGATGATTTGGAGCTGACTGTGCGTTCGGCCAATTGCCTGAAAGCAGAAAACATTTATTACATCGGTGATTTGATTCAGCGCACCGAGAACGAGCTGCTGAAGACCCCAAATCTCGGCCGCAAGTCGCTGAACGAAATTAAGGAAGTGCTGGCATCCCGCGGTCTTACGCTGGGGATGAAGCTGGAAAACTGGCCGCCTGCCGGCCTTGAAAAAGTTTAAGAGGGCATCATGCGTCATCGTCACGGGTTAAGAAAACTCAATCGCACCAGCAGCCATCGTTTAGCGATGTTGCGCAACATGGCAAATTCGCTGCTGCGCCATGAGGCTATCAAAACCACGCTGCCCAAGGCCAAGGAATTGCGGCGGGTTGTGGAGCCGATCATCACCTTGGGCAAGAAACCAACGCTGGCGAATCGCCGTCTGGCGTTCGATCGCCTGCGGGATCGCGAGAACGTGGTCAAGCTGTTTGAACTGCTGGGCCCGCGCTTTGCTAAGCGCAATGGCGGCTATCTGCGTATTTTGAAATTCGGTTTCCGCAAAGGCGATAATGCACCCATGGCCTATGTTGAACTGATGGATCGTCCGGAAGTCGCCGCCGTGGAAAAGTCTGAAGCCGCGAGCTGATTGCCGCAGTATGAATGCAATAAAAAACCGGGCATTGCCCGGTTTTTTATTGCTTGTGGATTGGCCGTGAAATTATATTTATATCGTAAAAACAATGAGTTATAGTGTTTTTTTGCATCGACTCATAGAATCAGGATCGCCCGGTAGTCATTGACATTGGTGCGCGTCGGGCCGGTCACGATCAAGTCCCCGGTGGCCTCGAAAAAGCGGTAAGCGTCATTCTGATCAAGTAATGCTGCCGCATTGAGGTGTTTGCGCCCTGCGCGATGCAGCACATCCGGGGTCAGCAGGGCGCCGGCGTTGTCCTCAGAACCGTCTATGCCGTCAGTGTCGCAGGCCAGCGCATATACGTCCGTGGCGCCTTCAAGATCGAGTGCAAGCGATAGCAGAAACTCGGCGCAGCGACCACCCCGGCCCTGTCCGTGCACGGTCACCGTGCATTCGCCGCCGGAAATTAGTGCCACTGGTGGCTGCCAGGGCGCACTATGGAAGCGTACTTCACGTGCCAGGGCACCGTAAACCTTGGCGACTTCACGCGCTTCTCCGGTCACCGAGTCCCCGAGTATTGCCGGTGTGATGCCGTGACCGCGGAAATAATCGGCTGCAGCCTGCAACGACTGCCGGGCGGTAGCAATTACGCGGTTTTCTGTTTTGGCAAAAGCGCGGTCGCCGGGCTTGGGTGTTTCAGCGATTTCGCCCCGCGCTCCACGCGCGAGATGTGCGGCGACGGCAGGCGGCGGCTGGACAGCGTATCGCTCAAGTATGTCGAGCGCGTCCCGATAGGTGGTGGGATCAGGGGCACAGGGACCCGACGCGATGTGGGTAGGATCATCTCCGGTGACGTCCGAGACAATCAGCGCCATGACTGGTGCACGCGAGGCCGCAGCAAGACGCCCGCCCTGGATGGCTGACAAGTGTTTGCGTACGGTGTTCATGGATTGTATCGGTGCGCCGGACAGCAGCAACTGCTTGGTGACCTGCTTCAGGTCAGCCATCGAAATTCCCTCAGCTGGCAGTGACAGCAGGCTGGAGCCGCCCCCGGAGACCAATACCAGCAGCAGGTCATGGGGAGTCAACGCTTTGACGCGTTTGAGGATTTCCGCTGCGGCCTGTTCGCCAGCGGCATCAGGTACGGGATGCCCAGCTTCGATGATGGTAATGCGGTTGGTCAGCAGGCCATGCTGGTAGCGCGTGATGACCAGTCCGTCGAGAGGTGCATTTGCCGGCCAGGACTGCTCTACCGCGAGGGCCATGGATGCTGCCGCTTTGCCGGCACCCACGACCAGGGTGCGGCCTTTGGGTGGTGCGGGCAGTTGACCGGGTACTATTTTCAGCGGATCGGCCGCTGCCAACGCTGCAGCAAAACTTCCATTCAACAGTTCGCGCGCGCGATCGTGCTTCACGGCAGCACGGCCTTCAGGTAGGTGCCGGTGTAGCTAAGTTCATTAGCCGCTATGACTTCCGGCGGGCCTTCGGCAATGATGCTGCCGCCGCCGCCACCACCTTCAGGACCGAGGTCAATAACCCAGTCTGCGGTCTTGATCACATCAAGGTTGTGCTCGATGACCACTATGGTGTTGCCGTGGTCGCGCAATCGGTGCAATACCCTCAGCAGCAGGTCGATATCGTGAAAGTGCAGGCCGGTGGTAGGCTCATCAAGTATGTACAGTGTGCGCCCGGTGTCACGCTTGGAAAGCTCCAAAGCCAGTTTGACGCGTTGCGCCTCCCCGCCCGAGAGGGTAGTCGCGCTCTGGCCCAGCGTGATGTAACCCAGTCCGACATCCATCAAAGTCTGCAATTTCCGGGCGACGGCCGGAACCGCGCCGAAAAACTCGACGGCCTGCTCTACATTCATCTCCAGCACTTCGTGTATGGTCCTGCCCTTGTAGCGGATATCCAGAGTCTCGCGGTTGTAGCGGTGGCCATGACAGATGTCGCAGGGCACGTAGATGTCCGGCAGGAAATGCATTTCAACCTTCAGGACGCCATCGCCCTGGCAGGACTCACACCGGCCGCCTTTGACATTGAACGAAAAGCGGCCGGCACCGTATCCGCGGGCGCGGGCTTCCGGCACACCGGCGAACAACTCGCGGATCGGCGTAAACAGCCCGGTATAAGTCGCCGGATTGGAACGCGGTGTGCGTCCGATCGGACTCTGATCGACGTTTACAACCTTGTCGAAAAACTCGACACCTTCGATGGCCGTGCATGGTGCCGGTTCCAGGTTGCTGCCGTAGAGATCGCGTGCGACAGACTGGTACAACGTGTCGTTGACCAGCGTGGATTTACCGGATCCCGAAACACCGGTGACACAGGTAAAGAGGCCGACCGGTATGCCGACGCTGACATCTTTCAGGTTGTTGCCGCGCGCGCCGCTGATTACCAGTTGCCGCTTCGGGTTGATGTGGTGGCGCAACGCCGGCACATCAATACGCCGGCGCCCCGACAGATATTGTCCGGTCAGTGATTCGCTGTGATTCGTAATATCAGCGGGGGTGCCTTCAGCAATGACACAGCCGCCATGTTCGCCAGCACCCAGGCCCATGTCAACGACATGATCTGCGCTCATGATGGCGTCGTGATCGTGTTCGACGACGATGACCGAATTGCCAATGTCGCGCAATCGCTTCAGCATGTCGAGCAATCGCGTATTGTCTCGTTGATGCAGGCCGATCGAAGGTTCGTCGAGCACGTACATGACGCCCGTCAGGCCGGAACCAATTTGACTTGCCAGTCGTATGCGCTGTGATTCGCCTCCGGACAGCGTATCGGCAGAGCGTTCGAGCGACAGGTAATCGAGGCCGACGTCAACCAGGAAGCGCAGTCGATTGCGGATTTCACCAGCGATCTTCTCGGCGATGGTGCGCTTTGCGCCAGTCAGGTCGAGGTTCTCAAAAAAGTGCATGGCTTCACCCAATTGCAGCGCCGACAGTGCATAAATAGGCTGATCGGCCACCAGTACATGTCGGGCTTCACGTCGCAGACGCGTGCCGTGGCAATCCGGGCATTGTTGTGTGTTCAGGTATTTGGCGAGTTCTTCCCGCACTACAGGTGAGTCAGTTTCGCGGTGGCGTCGCTCGAGGTTGGGAATGACACCTTCGAAGGCATGCTGGCGGACATAAGACTTGCCGCGCTCGCCAGCATAGGTAAATTCGATTTGCGTTTTTCCAGACCCGTAAAGCACGGCGTTGTGCGCCGTCTCTGGCAGTTCATTGAATGGTGTTTCGATATCAAAGCCATAGTGCGCGGCAAGACTTTGCAGCATCTGAAAATAAAACTGATTGCGGCGGTCCCAGCCCTTGATTGCACCGGAAGCAAGCGACATTTCAGGAAAAGCTGCAATACGCTTCGGGTCGAAAAAATTGATGGCACCGAGGCCATCACAGCGCGGGCAGGCGCCGGCCGGATTGTTGAACGAGAACAACCGCGGTTCGAGCTCGGGTGACGCAAATCCGCAGGTGGGACAGGCGAGACGCGCAGAAAATACATGTTCCTGGCCGCTGTCCATATCCACAGCCAGGGCACGACCGTCAGCGTGGTGCAATGCCGTCTCAAATGATTCTGCAAGGCGCTGCCGGATTTCAGTCCGCACCTTGATCCGGTCCACGACCACATCGACGGTGTGCTTCACGTTCTTCTTCAGGACGGGAACCGCGTCAATGTCGTGCACGCTGCCGTCTATGCGCACGCGCACGAAGCCCTGCGCGCGCAATTCGTCGATCAGCCCCGCCTGTTCGCCTTTGCGGTCGTTGACCACCGGTGCAAGTATCATCAGCCGGGTGTCTTCCGGTAGCTGCATCACATGATCGACCATCTGTGCGACTGATTGTGCGGCCAGCACCGTGCCGTGTTCTGGGCAGTGGGGTTCGCCGATGCGGGCGTAGAGCAGCCGCATATAGTCGTGGATCTCGGTGACTGTGCCTACGGTGGAGCGGGGGTTGTGGTTGGACGCCTTCTGTTCAATGGCGATGGCGGGTGACAGTCCCTCGATCAGATCAACGTCGGGTTTTTCCATCAATTGCAGAAACTGGCGCGCATAAGCCGACAGTGACTCGACATAACGTCGCTGGCCTTCGGCATAGAGCGTGTCGAAGGCGAGAGAAGATTTGCCGGAACCTGACAATCCGGTGATCACGACCAGCCGGTTGCGCGGCAGGTCGAGGCTGATGTTTTTCAGATTGTGCGTCCTTGCACCGCGCACGCGGATTTGTCCGGCACCATCGGGCGGGACAGGCAGATTGCGCTGCGGCAATGTCGGCAGTGCAACCAGTTTTGGGGGTGTGGAACGCACGGTCATGTCGGGTCGAAAAAGTAAACCTGTTAATATACGCCCTTACGCTGTCTCCCCCAACTGTTTACCAAAAAAGCACCGCTCCGCCGCTCATTCAATGTCGTCTCGCAGCAAAATGTCCCCGCTTGAGCTGCGGGTAAGTATCGGATTGTCAGGTATTTTCGGATTACGAATGCTCGGCATGTTCGTGATCCTGCCGGTGTTTGCGATTTACGCGGAGCGGCTGCCCGGTGGAGGCGACCTGACGCTGGTGGGCATAGCCATAGGCGTCTACGGCCTGACACAGGCCATACTGCAGATACCTTTCGGTTGGTGGTCAGATCGGTATGGCCGCAAACCTGTGATCTACCTCGGACTGGTGATATTTGCGATTGGCAGCTTCGTAGCGGCATTGGCGCCGGATATATACGTTGTCATTATTGGCCGCATTCTGCAGGGTGCAGGTGCGATTTCGGCGGCAGTGATTGCCATGACCGCTGATCTTACCCGGGAGGATCAGCGTGCCAAAGCAATGGCAATGATCGGCTCGACCATCGGTTTGACATTTGCGCTGTCGCTGATCGTGAGTCCCTGGTTGAGTCGCGTCATCGGTGTGCCCGGAATTTTCGCAATGACCGGATTACTGGCACTTGCGGCAATCGTTGTCGTGTGGCGCTACATTCCGGATGCGCCGCAAACGCCGCCGGCACCCGGACGGGCGCTGAAAGATTTCTGGCATGTGCTGAAGGATCCGCAGCTGGCGCGCCTGAACTGGGGCATCTTCGCGCTGCATGCGGTGCTGATGGCGATGTTCATCGTAGTGCCTTTCAGCCTGCGCGATGCCGGCCTGGCGGTGGATGAGCACTGGAAGGTTTACCTGCCGGTGATGCTGGGATCGTTTGTGCTGATGTTGCCGCCGATCATGCAGGCCGGTAATACGAAACGGCTGCGCATCTGGTTCATAGTGTCTGTGGGATTATTGCTGGCGAGCCATCTGGCGTTGCCGTGGCTGGTTGGAAACCTGTGGTTGTTGTCGCTGTTCTTGCTGGCTTTTTTTGCTCCATTCAATGCACTGGAGGCCATGCTGCCGACACTGACCACGCGCCTTGCTCCAGGGCATGCCAAGGGTACCGCGCTCGGTCTCTACAGCAGCATTCAGTTTTTCGGCACGTTCGTGGGCGCGGCCGCAGGCGGGTTCCTCTACCAGCACTGGGGGGCTGTCGGGGTAATCGTACTGGATGCCGTGCTGCTGGGGATCTGGCTTATACTCGCTATCGGCCTGCGGGTACCCGCACTGCCGGCTCAACGCACGTAAACGCCCTGAGGTCACGGGCGTTGATGGAAATGCACAAGCTATTACGTAAAAGGAAAACCTGACATGGCATCGGTTAACAAGGTGATTTTGATCGGCAATCTGGGCGCCGACCCGGAAACGCGCTACCTGCCGAGCGGGGATGCGGTGACCAACATCCGCATTGCGACGACCGAGAACTGGAAAGACAAGAGCGGCGAAAAGCAGGAGCACACCGAGTGGCACCGGATTTCTTTTTTCGGGCGCCTCGCTGAAGTTGCCGGCGAATACCTGAAAAAGGGGTCGCCGGTCTACGTGGAAGGGCGAATTCGCACGCGGAAGTGGCAGGACAAGGACGGGCAGGACAAATATTCGACCGAGATCGTTGCCGACCGGATGCAGTTGCTGGGTACGCGTGGTGGTGGTGGCGGCGGAGGAGATGGCGG
>JBBKXO010000097.1:0-4980 GCA_037969525.1 Burkholderiales bacterium
CCGCAGCGCCCCCGCGCGTTCTTCGAGGTCGTCCAGGCGATAGGCAATGGCGTTGATGCGTTCGGCTTCCATGGGGGTTCCTGCAGAAAAGCCGGATTTTACAGCAGCGGGGCGGGTGGTGTTAGGGCCTGTTAACCATTAAGTAATGGTTAACAGGCCCTAGCCACTGCCGCCGCACCCGCGGTCCACTCGGTTTGCTTCGTCGACGCTAGGTCTTGCCGTTCCGCGGGCCGAGGAAAAACCAGAGGATCAGTCCCAGCAGCGGAAGCAGCACCACGACCAGTATCCAGATCAGTTTTTTCTCATTGGAGGCGGAGCTCTGAAAAATATTCATAATCGCCCAGATATCGCCGGCGAGTATCAGCAGTCCCCAAAGGCTGTTGTATCCCATGTTCATCATTGTCGGTCTCTTTCGAAGTGGTCAGGTGACAGCCGGGGCTGGATATGCCCGCGGTCCGGTGTTCATTTTCATCGTCTTCAAATCACCCGTGTCTTCACCGCCTTGCCGGCCAGATGCAGTTGCAGATTCTCGATCTGCAGGTTGCCCATGGCCGTGCGCGTCTCGTTGGTGGCGCTGGCCATGTGCGGCAGCAGCACGGCATTGTCGAGTTGGTAGAATTCCGGCGGCACGTCGGGTTCCTTTTCGTAGACATCGAGTCCTGCGCCGGCGATTTTTTTCTCCTGCAAATATTTCAACAGTACCGGCTGGTCGACCACCGAGCCGCGTGCGACGTTGATCAGATAACCCTGCGGGCCCAGTGCATCCAGCACCGCGGCATTCACCAGCTTGCTGGTTTCCGGACCGCCGGGGGTAATGGCCACCAGCACATCCGAGTTTTTCGCCAGCGTCACGACATCACCATCGTAGGCGTAGGGCACATCCTTCTTGTTGCGGTTGTGATAGCGGATGGTCATCTTGAAGGCTTGCGCGCGCACCGCAATTTCCTCGCCGATGCGCCCCAGGCCGATAATGCCCATGGTTTTGCCGCCCAGCGAAGTCGTGAACGGATAGGTGCCGTCGCTTTTCCAGCGGCCGGCGCGCAGGTATTTATCGGCCTGCGGAAATTTGCGCAGGGTATTCAATACCAGTGCCATGGCGCAGTCGGCGACGCAGTCATTGAGCACGTTGGCGGTATTGGTGACGATGATGCCGCGCTGCTTTGCCGCATCAAGATCAATCTGGTCCACGCCGACGCCGAAATTCGCAATGATTTCCAGTTTGGGCAGCGCGTCCATCAGCGCGGCGTCCACTTTGGTATGGCCAGTGTGGGCCAGCGCCCTGATTTTGGGCGCGGCCGCCTTGAGCGCAGCGGCACGATCAGGCGCTTCCCACAGCTTGATCAGCGCAAACTCCTGTTCCATGCGCTCCTGCGTGCCTTTGTGGCCTTTCGCAGTGAGGATGAGGTCGTGTTTCATGGTCTCTTTCGTTTTCAAGTGCCGGCCACGGCGTCGCTGCGGTCGACGGTTCGCAGCACGAGCCAGATCGCATTCAGATGGAGCTTCAGAGCATGTACTTGCCCAGGCCGGTTGCGACTTCCGGCCAGATGGCCAGCAGCACAACCACGATCAGCAGCATTATCCAGTACGGCGTGGATGCCGCAAAGATCTGCAGCGCGCTGACCTCGTCGTCATTGGCCGAACTTTTGACCGTGTAGACAATGAGGCCGAAGGGCGGCGTCAGCAGACCGGCTTCGATGGCGACGATGCCGATGATGGCGAAGGCGATCGGGTCATAGCCGATCAGTTCACCGAGCGGGGCGAATACCGGCACCGTCAGCAGCATGATCGATTTGGAGTCGATGATCATGCCGAGCAGGAACCACACCATGACCATGAACAGCAGCACGATCCACGGCGCGAAGTTGGCGGTGGTGAAGTAATCCTCAATCGCGCCGCCGATGCCGGTCAATGCCAGCGCGCGTGAATAAAGAAGCGCCATCAGGATCAGCACCATCAGCGGGGCCAGCGTGCGCCCGACCTGGAGTATGCCGGCGATGATGTCGCGCCAGCCGAGGCCCTTGACCAGCACCGCGAATGAGAGTGCCAGCAGCACGCCGACTCCCGCGGCCTCGGTCGGCGTGAAAAAGCCGAACCAGATGCCGCCGAGCACACACACGATCATGCCGACCACGCACAGGGCGCTGACCGCGATGTCTTTGGTTTTGACGAGCGTTTCATCAAACACCGGTGACGATGCCGTAGCGCCGGGCGTTGCCGCCGCCGCACTGAGTGAATGCAGTTTGGGCTTGTCGCTGTCGAGTTCCTGCGCGGTGCGCGGGCCTTCACCGTAGCGTTCCGGATGGCGCATGGCTGAGATCAGCACGTAGCCGGCAAACAGCGTCGCCAGCAGCAGGCCAGGTACGATGCCGGCGAGGAACAGGTGTCCTATGGATTCCTCGACCAGAATGGCCCACAGGATCATCAGCGTGCTCGGCGGGATCAGCATGCCCAGGCACGACGAACCGGCAATGACACCGAGTGCCAGGCCGCGGTCATAATTGAAGGCCTTCATCTGCGGATAGGCGATGCGGGTGAACGCGGCGGCGGCGGCTATGGAGACGCCGGTGAGGAAGGCGAACACGGCATTGCCCAGTACGGTGGCGAGTGCCAGGCGGCCGGGCACGCGGCTCACCGCGCGGTTGATGCCGACATAAAGGTCCTGCGCTGCACCGGAGCGCGACAGGAATTCACCCATCAGCATGAACAGCGGCAACGCGGCAAAAAGATAACCGCGCATGCCCTCGAACGATGTGCGCGCCAGGGTGTTGACGGTGATTTCGAAGGAATCGGTGACGAGATAGAGGCCGAGCAGGCTGGTGACGCCGAGGGCGATCGCGATATGGAAGCCGGCAAAGACCATCACCAGCAGCAGGATCAGCACAGCGAGTGCGGTGGTCATGTCCATCGCGTGATCCTACCGGGATGCGGCCGCATGGCCGGCCGGTTGATTGTTGCCGATGATTTCCTGGCCGAGCAGCACGAGATAGCTCAGGCAGGCCAGTGTGCTGCCGAGGATGATGACCGCATAGGTGGGCCAGACAGGGATGCGCATCGCACCTTCGCCCTCGTATTCGCCGCGCTCGTAGGCATTCGTCATCGGGTCGATGCAGCCATAGACGATCAGACCGAAAATGATCGCGCCGGCAAAATAGCCCAGTACGTTGAGTGTTCGTGACAGCCAGTCGGGGAACAGGTGAATCAGGAAGTCCGCGCGCAGCATCGATTTCGACTGTACCGCGTAGGCGACCTGCAGAAAGGTGATCATCGCAATCGAATTGCGGATGATTTCGTGCGTGCCGGTCAGCGGATGATTGAATACGCTGCGGCCCAGTACGTCGAGCGTGATGTTGATCGCCAGGAAAAATGCCCAGCAGGCCGCGAACACCATCAATACCCTGTTGATCTGGCCGAGCAGTCGTACCATTTTTTCAGCCCATCATCGTTCACGTGTAAGCACGGTCACCCGGCATGACGGTGCTGGCCATCACGCCGGGTCCGGGAGTGCGGCTTATTTCAGATCGTAAGCGTTCATTTTCTTGTTGCCGTCTTTTTTCAGCAGGTCGATGTACATTTTCAGCACCGTGCGCATCGGCAGCCCCACCTTGTCGCCTTCTGCGGCCGCCTCATTCGGCACTTTGGTCAGTGCCCGTGCCCATTGCTCTTTTACTGCTTCGGAGATCGGTAGAATTTTTGCGCCTTTGGACTCCATGAATTTGACCGCTGTTTTGTCGAGATCAGAGTTGGCCTTGTTGACCCGCACCTCGTACACCGCGGCGACTTCATGCATGATCTTGCGCACTTTTTCTGGCAGCGCGTCGTATTTCTTCTTGTTGATGGTCAGCATGTTGATCGGCAGCGCACCGAAATCGATGCGGGCGATGTAGGGCGCCGGCTCATAGAGCTTGAAGCCCTTGATGCCCTGATAGTGCATCAGGATGCCTTCCGATACACCGGTTTTCAGGTTGTTGTAGGCGCCGGCGAGGCCGCCCTGTACCGGGGTTGCTCCAGTACCCTCGAGCCAGGGCAGATTCGGACCCGCAGCCTGGATCTTGCGGCCTTTCAGATCTTCCAGCGTGCTCCACGGCTCCTTGGTGGCGATCTGGTAATTGCTGGCCGAGAGCACTGCGAGCACTACATTGTTCTTGGACTCCAGCGATTTGTTCATCTCCGGCACGGCGTCGTAGATCTTGCGCGCGATTTCGCCGGCGCGGACCGGATCTTCAGGGCCAAACGGTACTTTGTAGCCGTAATTGGCGAGAAAAAGATTGACCGGCTCGAACGGTACCGACAGCAGGCCGATGTCGAGCAGGCCGCTTTCGACCGCGTCAAACACCTCCGGCAGCTTGGCCACCGATCCGCCATAGGCTTCGACAAACGTCACGTCGTGACCCGTTTCCGCTTTGACGCGTTTTTTAAGTTCCGGAATGTAGTATTTCTTGAACTGATCGACATAGGCCAGCACCGGCGGATGGCCCGAGCCTGCGCGGAAAGTGATCTTGTCGGCGAGTGCTGTTCCGCTGCTGAGCGCGATGATCGCTCCGGCGACCAGTGCCGATATCAATGAGCGCCCAGGTATTACGACTGATTTTTCTGCGTGGACAGCAGATGCAATGGATGATGCTGGCATGGCTGATTTCTCCTCGTATCTCGTAATTTATATATAGTTTGGCGCTGCTGTACTGCAATGGATTGCGCCAACTTTCTTTTTGTCACCAACTTTTAACCCAAACCGGCGATTAATTCAATTCGACCTCATGCCTGGTCATCAGTTCCATGCAATTGCCTCCGGCTGCTACGCAGCCTGCCAGTGCTCGAGTATCAGCTGCAGTGTGACTGCACCGTTGTAGTGGTTGGCACTAAGACGATAGGTCGCTGAAATATGATCCGGCAGCGGGTCGGCGTGACCGAAGAGCATGGCATCGATCGCCTGCGCTTCGCGGCGCCCCCCAAGGGGACTTGCTTCGCGGCGCCCCCCAAGGG
>JBBKXO010000098.1:0-6426 GCA_037969525.1 Burkholderiales bacterium
CCGTACCAGGCTTACAAAACGCAGGACGGATACGTTACGGTGGGTGCCAACAACAACAAACTGTGGAACAACTTCTGCACCATCACCTGCGACAAACCCGAATGGCTCACCGATCCGCGCTTCAAGGATCTGCCATCCCGGCTGAAAAATATCGAAGGGCTGGAGCAGGAAATCGAAAAAGTATTTGCCACCAAACCCACGGCGCACTGGGTTGCCAAGCTGGACGAAGCAGCGGTACCCGGCGGCCCCGTCTACACCTATGCGCAAACCCTCGCCGACCCGCACATCAAGGCACGCAACATGGTGGTGGAGATTGACCATCCCAAAATCGGCCGCATGAAGTCTCTGGGCCTCCCGGTCAAATCCAGCGGTGAACTGACTGCGATCCGCCGTGCGGCCCCGTGGCTCGGACAGCACACCGAAGAAACAGTACGCGGACTCGACTACCAGGACGCTGAAATCGCCACCCTGTTTGCCGACGGCGTGATCTACGACAAATACCGCGTGAAGCAACCGGCGTAATCGTCCACACTTATGTCTACTGCATGGCTGTTATTGCTGCTCGCCGGAGTGCTGGAAGTGGTCTGGGCCATTGGCCTTAAATACACCGTGGGTTTCACGCGCCTCGTACCCAGCGTCATTACCATCGCGGCCATGATTGCCAGCGTCTGGCTGCTGGCACTGGCGCTCAAATCCATACCGGTGGGCACCGGTTATGCGGTGTGGACCGGCATCGGTGTCGTAGGCACGGCCATCCTCGGCATCGCGTTGTTTGGTGAGGACGCGACTGCAGCACGTTTGTTTTGCATAGCACTGATCGTTGCCGGAATATTCGGTCTCAAGCTGGTCTCGGCCAACGCCTGAATTTCTGCGTGACCAGCCGCCGGTCAGGACAGCGGCAGCGGTTGAATCACCGGCACCGGTTCAATCAGCGGCACCGGTTCTGCCTCGTCCATCACCCCCTCCAGTTCGCAACGATCACGCCCGCGGGTCAGCGTCAGACTACCGGTAATCTTGCCTTCCATGCCGCAGAAACGTTCACGATCCACTTCGCGAAACAGGAATTTAACCGCGCGGCGTTCATGGTCGATCAGAAATGCCCCCTTGCCCTCATTGAGCGTCACTACGGTTACGCTGCCGGTGTCTTGCCACTGACTCCAGGAATCGTCGCGCATGATATGCACCGAGCAGGTACGGGGTTTCCATTTGGAGTAATAGGCGAAGCTCGTGACTCTGCCACCGATCAGTTCGACGGCGATGCGTGCCTGCCGGTCTTCAGTACCCAGGGTGCATGACAGTTTCTCCAACCTGCCCTTGGCAACAGCCTTGCGTGCCTGTGGTGACTTTTGAGCCTGAGTCAGTCGCACAGTGGGCTGCGGGGAAGCTGGCGCGGCGGCACAGACCGGGTCCGTAGCCCATGCCACGAAAATCGCACAAGCTATTGATTTTAATATAATAATTGATACGCCTCTACGGCCTGGCGGGTACTACGCCGGGATGGCGCGCGTAATCTGCGCGCTGTCCCGGTTCCAGCGTTTAGTGTGCTACTGCACCCACGTCATTCACTACTTTGGCCCAGCGGTTATTTTCGGATACCCAGAACTTGCGGAAATCCTCCGGCGATTTGCTGACAATTGAGGCAGAGCTCGCGGTGCCGAGTTGCTTGATCACATTGGCGTCATTCATCGTGTTCACCACCGCCGGGAACAGGCGCTTGACCACGGCTGCCGGTGTGCCCTTGGGCACAAACACACCCTGCCATGAGCCGACCACGTGATCCGGATATCCCAGTTCTTTCATCGTCGGCACGTCGGGTAAATCACTCAGTCGTTCCGGCGCGACCACGGCCAGCAGGCGCATCCGGTTAATGCGGATGTACGGCAACAGCGAAGCAGATGTCAGCATGGTCATCGGAACTTCGCCCTGGGCCACGGCCAGCGATGCGCCGCTGGCGCCACCTTTGTACGGAACCATAACGATCTTCAGCCCTGCCTGCTGCTGAAACAGCTCAAACGCCAGTCGTGAATTGCTGCCTGCACCGGACGCGGAAAAATTCAGTTTTCCCGGACGCGCCTTGGCGAATTCGATCAACTCCTTGATCGAGTGTATCGGCATCGACGGATGTACCACCACCATGCCAGGCACATCGACCACCTGCGTAATGCCGGTGAAGGCATCAAGCGGCTTTACCCTGAATTTCGGGAATACCGAGGCATTGATCGCCATCGTGCCGATGTTGCCCAGCAGTGCGGTGTAACCATCAGGTTCCGAATCTGCAGCAACCTCGACGCCGATATAACCTGAAGCACCAGTCCGGTTGTCGATGACTATCTGTTGCCCCAGTTCATTGCCCAACTTGTCCTGAATGATGCGCGCAACGAAATCCGACGCACCACCCGGCGCAAACGGCACAATCAGGCGTACTGGCCGCTCCGGATAGGCAGCCGCCTGTGCCAGGCCGGCTGAGGCAGTCGCAATTGCGATAGCCGTGGTAAAAATAACGCGTAATGCTTTATGCATGGTGTTACCTCCTCGTTTTGAGTTTTATTCAGCCCGTAACCTCCAGGTCGGCGGAAACCACCCGCACGGGCTCTATCCTGAAGGTCTGACCCGGTTTGCGCCGGAGAGTTGCACCACATCTTGCGTGCGGTTTCTTGCCGCCAAGTCTACCGCGTATTGCCCCTGTTGTGCATCAGAGGGCGGCGACTACGGCATCACCCATTTCCGTGGTACCTGATTTACCACCCAGATCGCCTGTCAAATGTCGCGCCTCGGTGATCACTTTGTCCATCGCCGCATCAATCAGCGCTGCGGCTGCGGTTGCCTGCGGGTCACTGCGCGTGCGACCCAGCCATTCCAACAGCATTTTTCCCGACATGATCATGGCATAGGGGTTTGCTATGTTTTTTCCGGCAATATCCGGTGCCGAACCATGGGTCGCCTGCGCCATCGCCTGTTTTTCCCCGACCACCAGGCCCGGTGCCAGTCCGAGGCCGCCCACCAGCCCTGCACCCAGGTCGGTGACAATGTCGCCGAACTGGTTGGTGGTCACCACCACATCGTATTGCTGGGGCTTCATCACCGCTTTCATGGCGAATCCGTCGATCAACACCTCTTCGAATTCAACATCGGGATAGTTTTTCGCCATCTTGCGGCACTCCTGCGCAAACATGCCGCAGACCAACCGGTACACCGGCTCCTTGTGCAGCGCCGTCACTTTCTTGCGTTTGCGGGTGCGGGCGATCTCGAATGCTTCCCGGGCGACGCGGCTGGCGCCCTTGCGCGTCACCACCCGCATGCCGATGGCAATGTCGTCGTTGGGCTGGAATTCACCGGTCCCGGCGAACACCACACTCCCCGACTGCATGCCTTCAGTGGTTTCGCGCAGAAACACGATATCCACGTCCTTGTGCAGCGACGGCAGCTTCGGATAGGACTTTACCGGCTTGACGTTGGCGAACAGTTCAAACTTCTTGCGCAGCGGTGGATTGATCCAGGTCGGATCGTTGCGCGGATACATATTGTGCCCGATGGGCCCCTGCACCCAGCCGTCGACATGCTGCAGCGCGTCGACCGTCAACTGCGGCATGGTGTGCCCATGCGTCTCATGCCCGCGCCTGCCGATCGGCAACGGCTGCCACTCGATCTTCAGTCCGGCCTTCGCCGCCGCCGCCTTCATCACCTTGACGCATACCGGCACCACTTCCAGCCCGATGTCGTCGCCTTCCAGAATTCCTATTTTGTACATTTCCTGTTCCTTAACGGGTATGACGTCGCACGGCATCAGCCAGCAACGGATAAGCGCTCACCGCGCTCGGCATGCCGAGCACCGGCACTGCACGCAGCCAGCCCGGGTTTAATTGCTTGATGGAAGTCACGCCCATCAGCCCCAGCGCCGTACGCACTTCGATTTCCATCAACTCCAGCATGCGCGCAACTCCGGCTTCACCGTCCGCCGTCAGCGCCCAGCCGAGCAATTTGCCGACACCAACCGCCCGCGCACCCAGGCACAGCGCCTTGACCACGTCGGTACCACGCAGGATACCGCCGTCCATCACGATTTCAGCACGACCACCCACAGCTTCCACGACTTCCTGCAGCACTTCGATGCCGCCTTGCGCATGATCAAGCTGACGCCCGCCATGATTGGAAACATAGACCACGTCGGCGCCGTGCTCTACAGCCAGCACCGCATCCTCCGCAGTGGCAATGCCCTTGGCCACCAGCGGCAGACCCACGCGTTCCTTCATCCACACCAGATCCTTCCAGTTCAGTCCTGCCTGGAACGACTGGTCGCCGAATTCCTCACGCACCGGCAGACCGCTGACCAGGTCGCGCTCACGCCGCCCGTAATAGTTGCGATCGATGGTGACGCACAGCGCGCCGTAACCGGCTGCTTTAACGCGATCGAGCACGCCTTCGACCCAACTGCGATCCCCTCTCACGTAGAGTTGAAAAATCAGCGGCTGCTGGACTGCAGCCTGCGTCGCTTCCAGACTGGGCTTGGCTGCCGTGGCGATAAATGCCTGCGTGCCCCGCGACACTGCCGCGCGTGCCACGGCAGGCCCGCCTTCGGCGTGCACCTTGCTGAGAAATCCACCGACCGGCGCCGGGAATACCGGGAATGACATGGGCTGCCCCAACAGCGAGGTACTCAAATCGATATTGCGCACATCGACCAACACACGCTGGCGCAGTGCCAGCGCATCAAATCCTGCGCGATTGCGACGCAAGGTCATTTCGGAATCCGCACCACCGACCAGATGGTCCCAGACCGTAGGCGGCAGCTTGTGCCACGCCGCAAGCGCTATCTGCTGCAGCGATTCAAACTGGGGCTCGCGGGATTTGGTGCGCATCTTGACGGAGTGCAGCTTGCCGGTAGGGGCGGTTTTACGGGATTTTTTACGGGCAACGGCCATTTCAGAACTCCTGGCTCAGGCCTGCGATTAGCGGCCTGCGTTATAATTTTATTATTAAAAACAACAACTTAAATAATATGCAAAATACTACCGGTCTGCCATAAAGCGCTTTTCCCATTGCTCGACTGCACCCAGGTCCAGCGCCTCGTTATATTCCTGCATGGTCAGCATGCGATTGCGCACGGCCCGGGTATTACCGTCGCGCTTCAGCGTGCCCAGCACTTCCTTGATTGCGAAACCGGCCGCATTACGCGCCAGCCCCGGAAAAATCGCGATACGGAAACCGAGCTGCTCGATTTCCGGCACTGTCAATTCACCGAGTTTGCCGCCGCCGTCGATATTCACCAGACACGGCGCACCGCTCTCTCCGGTCACGCGCTTGAGGTCTTCGATGATGGTCGGGCTGTTCTTCAGTTCAACGAATACCACATCAGCGCCGGCCTTGCGATAGGCCTGGCCGCGACGAATAGCTTCATCGAGGCCAAGCCCGGTCGCGGCATCGGTGCGCGCGATGATGATGAAATCCGGATCTTGGCGCGCCGCCACCGCGGCTTCGATCTTGCCGGCATGCTCCGCCAGCGACACCACCGGGCGCGAGCCCGGCAGGTGTCCGCAACGCTTGGGTGCCACCTGATCCTCGATATGGATGGCCGCGACACCCGCGCTCTCGAATTCGCGCACGGTGTGACGCATGTTGACGGCATTGCCGTAACCCGTGTCGGCATCGCATATCAGCGGTATGTCTACGCAGGCTGCCGCGCGATGCGCATGCGCCGCAAACAGCGTCAAATCGACCATGCCGACATCGGGTTGCCCGAGCAGACTGGCCGAGACGCCGTTGCCGGTCATATATACCGCCTCATAACCCGCCTGCTGCACCAGCCGTGCACCATAGGCATCGTAGATTCCCGGTGCCACTATCATGCCGCCCTCAGTCAAACGCTTGCGCAACTGCTGCCGTACCGTCAGTTTCCCGTTCACTTGTCTCATCCGTTCACTTGTTCATCGAATCACAAACCCAGTTTCTTTTTCACGGCTTCCGTTTCCCTGATGTCCTGCGTCAGCTGCGCGTGAAACGCTTCTGGTCCCTGGTAGCCGTCGAGTTGCGTGACCCGCTTCAAATAGGTTTTCCATTCCTGGGTCTGCTGCGCTTTCTGGATTGCACCAGCCAGCCGGTCGATGACCGGTTTCGGTGTTCCCGCCTTGGCCATCATGCCGCGCCACTGGTAGCGCACCACATCCCAGCCTTTTTCCCTGTAAGTCGGCACATCGGGGAAATCATCGAGGCGTTTCTCCGAAGACACCGCCAGCACGCGCACCTTGCCGGCATCAATCATCGGCTTGACATTGCCGGGGTTGGTCGCCGCGGCATCGACATGGCCGCCGGCCACTGCGGTCAGCGCCGGCCCACCGCCCGGATAGGGCACCCAGGTGGTCTTGATCTTCGCCACATCCGAAAACACCTCCCACGCCACGCGGTGCGAGCTCATCGCGAACGGCCCGCCGA
>JBBKXO010000099.1:0-25610 GCA_037969525.1 Burkholderiales bacterium
TGTCGCGGAAGGCGCTGGTGACCGGAATTAAACTGGCCAAGATGTCTTCCGGGCGCGTCACACTGCTCTACGTGTTGCCGCGGCTGGATCCGATGATCTTCGCCGAGGGCTACGTACCGGAGCCTGACTGGATGGACAATTATGAAAGCACTTCGCGCGAAAATGCCAAGGCCTATCTGGCGCGCGCTGAGGTGCTGGCGGGGAAATCGAATGTCGCGTGCGGCACGCGCATGGCCAGCGCCGACCGGCCCTACAAGGAAATCATCGCCACGGCCCGCGCCCGCAAGTGCGACGCCATAGTGATGCCGTCGCGGGGCCGCAAAGGACTGACGGCAGTACTGCTCGGCAGCGAAACCATGGAAGTGTTGACCCGGTGCACCCGTCCGGTTATCGTTGTTCGTTAATAACTCAATAAAAACAACAAGATACATCAAACTGCAGCGCATCCTCCTGCGCTGATTACCTATGCCCGTACTCCCTGATCCCCACGCACTGGCCGTCATGGCACTGGTAGTCCTTGCCCTGGTGCTGTTCACGCGCGAACAGATCCCCCTTGAGACCTCATGTCTCGCGGTGATGGTGATTCTGGTTCTCGGCTTCGAGATTTTTCCGTACCAGTCCGGTGGTCAAGCGTTGCGCGCGGTGCAATTTTTCAGCGGCTTCGGCCACGAAGCCCTGGTTGCGATCTGTGCATTGATGGTGCTGGGCGCCGGTCTGGAGACCACCGGTGCGTTACGCCCGGTGGCGGCATTACTGGCGCGCCTGTGGCAATCCTACCCGGTGCTGTCGCTGCTGCTGACCCTGGTCGTCGCGGCGATACTCTCGGCATTTCTGAACAACACCCCGATTGTCGTCATGTTGCTGCCGATCCTGGTCGGCACGGCATTGCGCACTGGCGTCTCGCCTTCGGGGCTGTTGCTGCCGATGGGATTTGCGACGCTCATCGGCGGCATGGCAACGACGATAGGCACATCAACCAATCTGCTGGTGGTGTCGGTGGCCAACGACCTGGGGCTTAAACCGTTCGGACTGTTTTCATTCACGTGGATGGTAGCGGTAGCCAGCGTGCCGGGGTTGCTTTACCTGTGGCTGGTGGCGCCGCGGCTGCTGCCCGAGCGCAAGGCGCCGCTGGAAGACACGGCGCCGCGGGTTTTTGAGGCCTGGTTGCACATCGGTGAGGACAGTAAGGCCAATGGCAAAACGGTGGCGGAGATCCGCAAACTGGCCGGTGGCAAATTGCGCCTGGAAGCCCTGGAGCGCGGCGAGGGACTGCGGGTTTCCCGGTTGCCCTCTGCGGTGATCCGCGACGGTGATCGGATGCGGGTTTCCGGCACGCCCGAAGAACTCATGGAATATGAGGCGCTATTGGGCGCCACTCTGCACAACATTGATGACCTGGAACACCGGGTTGATGAAGAGCATCCGCTCAATGCGGAAGGGCAGCAGATTGCCGAGGTGGTGGTTACCGAGCAATCGCTGCTCAACCACCGCACACTGAGTCAGGTGCGTTTTTCCGAACGCTACAACGTGGTGATACTGGGCATGAATCGTCCGCAGGGACGTGCCGCGGCATCCGAGATCAGCGAAGAGGTATTGCGCAACGGCGACGTGTTGCTGGTGCAGGGCACCGCCGAACGCATCGCGGAACTCAAGGGTGGGGCGCAGCTGCTGGTGCTTGATGCTTCCATGGACTTGCCCAAAACCCAGCGGGCGGGTGTGGCATTGCTGATCATGGGGTTGGTGGTGGTGTTTGCGGCAACAGGTACTCTGCCTATTTCATTTGCCGCGCTGGCAGGCATGCTGGCGATGCTCGCGCTGCGTTGCCTGACGTGGGAACAGGCTGCAGCGGCATTGAGTACCCAGGTGATCATGATTGTCGCGGCCAGTCTGGCGCTGGGCCTGGCACTGGAGCGCACTGGTGGGGCGCAGTACCTGGCGCAACTCTACGTAGCCCTGGCAGCGGGTTTTCCGCCGCTTGCCGTGCTCAGCGGCCTGATGCTGCTGATGGCTGTGCTTACCAATATCGTGTCCAACAATGCCGCTGCGGTGATCGGCACGCCGATTGCGGTAAACATTGCGGCGCAACTGGGGGTTCCACCTGAACCCTTTGTGCTGGCCGTTTTGTTCGGCGCCAACATGAGTTATGCAACGCCGATGGGTTACCAGACGAATCTGCTGATCATGAGTGCGGGCGGTTACCGCTTTTCGGACTTTGTGCGGGTTGGCATACCGCTGACCCTGATAATGTGGGGTGCTCTGACCGCCATGCTGGCGGTGACCTACAAATTGTAAGTGAGAGGCTGCCGGGTGCCGTTCATGCGCCTGGGTGTTTGGTCGGGTTAGAAGCGTCGGACGGCGTCTCATTTCCAGAGGCGCGCAGTGGAAGAAATTTTTCGTCGAACGACGCATCATTCAGCCATTGCGAGATGGCTTCGAGCGCCATTTCCTCTGTGCGGAAAAAATTCTGTGCGCCGATTGTGCCGTAGAGTCCGGTTTTTTCCATGACGACCAGCACCTGACGCTTGAGTCCGCTGAACACCATGGTCACGCCGTTTTCCCGCAGCCGCTGCACCAGATGGCGGATCATGTCCTCCCCCGACGCGTCGAGTTCGTTGATGGCATCGCCGACCACGAGTATGTGCTTGGCCTCCGGGTTGTTTGCGACCTGTTCGAGTATGGTGTCTTCGAAATACGGCACATTGGCGAAAAACAATGAACCGTCAAAACGGATGGCGATCATGCGCTCGCTCGTCGGCAGGCTGTACAAATGAGCATCACGCAATGTGCCGTCGGGGTGCCGTCCCAGCACAACGATCCGCGGCCGCATCGTGCGGTAGAGATAGAGGATGATTGCCAGCGCTGCGCCGACGAGGATGCCGTTGTCCAAGTGTGGCGCGAAACTCAGCGTGGCAAAGAACGTCACCAGCGCAGCGATGCCATCGTGCCGGTGCGCCTGCCAGGCGTGCTTGATTGCCCGGAAATTCACCAGGTTGGACACGGCCAGCATGATGATGGCCGCCAGCGCGGCCTGCGGCAGGTGATAGAGCAAGGGTGTAAACAGCAGCAGCGTAATCAGCACCAGCACTCCTGCAACAACTGAAGACAGACCAGTGACTGCGCCTGCAGACAGATTGACTGCCGAGCGGGAAAACGATCCGCTGACGGGGAAGGACTGAAATAACCCGCCGACGAGATTGGCCAACCCCTGGCCTATCAGTTCCTGGTCCGGGTTGATGCGTTGTTTGGTGCGGGTGGCCATGGACTTGGCGATGGATATCGCTTCCATGAATCCGATCAGCGCAATGACCAGCGCGGTGGGCAGCAGGGTGATGAGGGTATTCCAGTCGATGGCGGGCATCGTCGGATGGGGCAGGCCGGCCGGCACCATGCCAACGACCTCACCGCCGCCGCTCATCAGGATACGGTCGTTATCGATTTTCGAAATTACCCATCTACGCCCGTCCCTGACGGCGTCTGGTGGCGCAGTGCCGACCAGTTGAAAAGAGGTATCCCCGTATTTGTATACGACGCCCTCAAAGCGGAACCTGCGCAATTCGGCGAACCGGATGCGATGCTCTGCCTCGACGGTGTTGATTTCCAGCCTGAGAAAATCGAGATCAGCATTGAGCATGATCAGTCGTGGATGATCGCTACCCTCCCTGGCGAGCAGCGCATCGATATCCGCTGATTTTCCGCTGGCTTCGGCTCTAAGGTCGCGGGCCCGCGCTGCCGTCGCGAGCAGCGAATCAATGACGTTGCGTACCTGCGGGTCGCGGAAATTATCGGCTGCCGCGGTGGTGTTGTGCTCGAAATTTAATGTCCAGCTGAGCAGGGTGGTCAGTGCGACGGCCATCAACACGCCCGGCCATGCCGGCCGGTAGCGGCGCACCAGCAGCATGATGGCCAGCGCCAGCAGACCCATCGCCAGGGTTGGCCAATGAGTGTCGCCAATACGCAGTATCACATCCCAGACATCGGCGAGAAAGCGGTCGGAACGCGCGCTGTGCACACCCAGCAGTTTGTTGAATTGCGACAGCGCAATGATGATTGCTGCGGCGTTGGTGAAACCGACAATAACCGGATGGGACAGAAAGTTGACGATGGCACCCAGGCGGAACAGTCCCATCGCGAGTTCCATGACCCCAACCATCAGTGCCAGTAGTATGGCCAGCGCAATAAACTGTTCGCTGCCGGGCGCGGCGAATTGTGCCAGAGCAGTTCCGGTAAGCAGGGAAACCATGGCCACCGGACCGGTGGCGAGCTGGTGTGATGATCCCCACATCGCGCCGATAATGACGGGCAGAAAGGCGGCATACAGGCCGTAGTAGGCCGGCAATCCGGCAAGCTGCGCATATGCCATGGACTGAGGGATCAGGACCATGGCAACGGTAGCGCCGGCGATCATGTCGGCACGCACAGCCTTCCGCCGTAACGGCAGCCATTGCAGGAATGGGAGCAGCCGGCGCGCGGCTTTCATTGCATGCAGCAGTATGCTTTTGGCATATGACGGTCAGGTAGTGAGCGGAGTTCGTGGCGTGCCATCGGGCAGATTGGTCTGGCATTCACGGAAAATGCGCAACTTGCAGTCCCTGCAGATTGCGGTGTCAAGCTTCGGGTAAATGGCGCTGACGGCGCGGAATTTAACCGGAAAGATATTTTCCTTCCCGATACCCTTCATGTAGCCACCGCGATCGAGAAGTTGAATGACCTCGTTTTTCAGGCGATAGAAGTAGAGGCCGCCACCTGTACGACGTCGGCGCTTGGCTTCATGAGTCAGCAGTTCAGCACCTGCGATGTCGACGAAATTGATTCCGCTGGCGACTATTAATACGTGTTTCTGCGGAGTGCTTTCGCCGATCTGCTGCAGCACCTGTTGGGTGTGATCGACAGCGCCGAAAAAGATCGATCCGTTGATGCGCACACATTTGAGTTGCGGGCAATCCGGAAGGCCGGTGTCGGTGGCGTAGTGATAGGAGCCTTCGCCGGGGTCGGGTTTGACGTCGAGGACCAGCGGGTGTGAGGTCCGCTTCAGATACAACATCAGCGACAGCAGCACACCGGCGTAAATGGCGAATTCGAGTTCCACGAACAGTGTGGCCAGTATCGTGATGATCAGCACCACTGTTTCCGCAATGCTGGTGCGCATGATGTTGCGCATTTGCGGAATGTCGACCAGGCCCCAGGCTACCAGGAACAGCAGGCCGGCCATCGCCGGAACGGGCAGGTAGCGCACGAAAGGCGCTACCAGGAGCACGATCATCAGCAGGAAAAATGCCGACAGCACGGCGGCCATTGGGGTGCGGGCACCGGCCTCATAGTTCAGGCCGCTGCGGTTGAAGGAACCGCTGGAGGCATATGCCGAGAAAAAGCTGCCCGCTATATTGGAAAGACCCTGGCCGATGAATTCCTGGTTGCCGTCTATGCGTTGTTCGGAGCGCACCGCAATGGCGCGGGCGATCGATACGGCTTCTGTCAAACCCAGCATGGTCAGCGCTACCGCGATGGATGTGGTCTTGCGCAGCGCCTCCAGCGAGAAATTGGGGATGGAAAACTGCGGGAAAATACCGGACAGCGCCTTGACTGTAGCGATGTGCTGACGTGCATCCAGTTGCGGGATCAGGCCCAAGCCCCATGCATAAAGACTGCCAACCAGGAGGGCCACGATCATGTACGGGACTTTGCGGAAGCGCCGCTTGACGAAAACCCCGGTAAGCAACGTTATCATGGCGACTGATGAGGCATACCAGTCGATGTCGTTGAGGCCGGTGACCATCTGAAACAGAGTTTCGGCGAAGGAAATGCCGCGTTGCATCGGAATACCGAAAAAGTGCGGAACCTGCGTGCTGATAATCAGCAGTCCGGCCCCGGCGGTAAAGCCAAGAACCACGGTATGGGAAATGAAATTCACCAGCGCACCCATGCGCGCCAGACCCATGGCTAACTGGAAGACTCCGGTGAGGAAGGTCACCATCAGCACCAGCCGGATATATTCCGGCGTTCCGGGTTCCGCAACGCCGCTCATCGTTGAGTAAATCACGATGGAGATCGCCGTGGTCGGACCGGAAACCAGATGCCAGCTGGATCCAAACAGCGCCGCCACGACCGCCGGTATCATGGCCGCATACAGGCCGTATTCAGGCGGCAAGCCGGCTATGGTGGCAAAGGCGACGCCCTGGGGCAGGACGACAATCGCGCCGGTAAGCCCGGCCATCGCGTCGGCGCGCAGCGTGTCGCGCTTGAGCATCGGCCACCAGCGCAGGAACGGAAATATCCGGCTGGCGTAGATCAGAAAGTCAGGCAGGGTTGGAGATGGGAACTTCAATTTTTTTTCCGATGCGACTGCTTTGATTATCGGTCATCGGCGCATTGATGGGAAATCAGGTGAATTTGATGGGCAATCAGCGAAATTTTTGGGATATAATCCGCGTCCTGCATAGTCTGAAACAGAGGAAAGAGCGCCCTCATGAAACGTTTATCTGCAATTTTCCTGAGTCTTGGTGTGGCGACAGGTGTGGCGTTGTCGGCCCCGGGCATCACCCAGGCTGCGGAAGGTAACCCGGCCGCAGGCAAGAACAAGACTTCAATGTGCGCCGGTTGCCACGGCATCCCCGGTTACAAAACTGCTTTTCCTGTCACTTACAGCGTACCCAAGATCGGTGGCCAGCATGCGGCATATCTGGTCAAGGCGCTGCAGAGCTACAAGAACGGCGATCGCTCGCATCCGTCGATGCGTGCAATTGCAGCAGGACTGACGGACCAGGATATGGCTGACCTGGCAGCGTATTACGCTGCAGCGTCAAAATAACGGAACAGAGGGGAAACTGATGAAGAAAATGCTGTGGATTGCCGGTTGTGCGGTGTTGCTCGCCAGCGGCTCGGCGCTGGCTGCGAATCCGGCTGCGGGCAAGGAAAAATCCAAAGTCTGCGCAGCCTGTCACGGACCGGACGGCAACAGCGCGGCACCGGATTTCCCCCGCCTTGCTGGGCAGAACTTTGATTATCTGGTCAAGGTCTTGTCTGATTACAAGGCCGGGGAGCGCAAGAACGCAATCATGGTGCCACAGTCCGCAAATCTTTCCGTACGGGATATCGAGGATCTGGCCGCTTATTATTCGAGACAGACAGGACTTGTGGTCAAGTACTGAGCCAATCTCAGGCTGGCAAAACCGCGCCCGACTTTCGGCGCGGTTTTTTTACGCCGCGTATTACGCTGTTTTCCCGCGGAATTCACACAAATCGCGGATGAGGCATCCGCCGCAGCGCGGCTTGCGCGCCACGCACACATAGCGCCCGTGGAGGATCAGCCAGTGGTGGGCGTGCAGCTTGAATTCATCCGGGATGACTTTCAGTAATTTCTGTTCGACTGCCAGTGGCGTCTTGCCGGAGGCAATTCCTGTGCGGTTGGCAATGCGAAAAATGTGGGTGTCTACCGCGATGGTGGGTTCGCCGAATGCGATATTGAGTACAACATTAGCGGTCTTGCGCCCGACTCCCGGGAGTTCTTCCAGGGAAGCGCGATCACGGGGCACAGTGCTGCCGTGCTTCTCGATGAGAATTTTGCAGGTAGCGAGTATATTTCTAGCCTTGGTGTGGTAGAGGCCAATGCGCTTGATATGAAGCTCCAGCCCCGCGGTGCCGAGCTTGAGCAGCGCCTGGGGTGTATTCGCAACCCGGTATAGACCGCGGGTGGCCAGATTGACGCTCTTGTCGGTGGCTTGTGCGGACAGGATCACCGCCACCAGCAGTTCAAATGGCGTCGCATATTCCAGTTCGCCGCGTGGCTCAGGATTCGCGGATTGGAAACGCTCGAATATGGCGTGGCGTTTGACGGGATTCAAGGCATTCCTGAAGGACGTGGTTGAGTTGGTGCCAGGTGATTATAATGGGCTGAATTCTCAACCAGGATTGGCAATGCTCAAGGTTGTGCGCAGATTATGCTGTGGGTTGCCCATGTTGCTGTGCCTGCTGGCAGTAATGGCCGGGCCGGCATTGGCGGAGCCGGTAACGGTAGAGCGTGACAGCGCACTGCGTGCCGAACCCCGCACGGACGCCGGCGTGGTTGGAAATCTGGCCAAGGGCGCTGCGGGTGATGCCGTTGCACGGCAGGGCGCCTGGGTACAGGTCAAGTCCGGTGCGATGACGGGCTGGCTCTATTCCTTCAACGTCCGGTTTGGCGCCGTTACCGCCGGCGCAGGTGAGGGATCAGGCGCAGGATCTGCACTGGGACGCGTGTTCGGACCGCGGCAGCGGGTGAATGTCACGGCCACCATCGGGATCCGCGGCCTCGACGAGGAAGATCTTAAGCAGGCGAAGTTCGACGCCGGACAACTCCAGGCCCTCGATGGTTTTGCCGCAAGCCGTGGACAGGCCGATGCGTATGCGGACCAGGCCGGCCTCAGCGCGAGTCAGGTCGAGTATCTCTCACAACCTGCACAGAGCAGCGGTGAAGCGGGGTCGTCGCAATGAATGCTGTGCCGCAAATGCTTGCACTTGTAGTGGCCATAACGCTGGGAATGTCCGCGGTCCCTGCAGTCTGGGCGCAATCAATCGACCTGAACCGGATATTCAGTATCGGCCGCGATGCAGTCACGGCAGTGGCAGGCGTCAGTGAAGAGGAAGAGTTGACCATGGGTCGCGAGATTGCGGGGCGCATGCTCGGCGCTGCGCCGCTGGTCAACGATGCTGCGCTGCAGAGTTACGTCAACCGCGTCGGACGCTGGATCGCGGTCCAGAGCGAGCGGCCCGAATTGCCGTGGCGATTTGCGGTAATCGACACGGCGTCCATCAATGCTTTTGCTGCGCCGGGTGGTTATGTGCTGTTGACTCGCGGTCTGTACGACATACTCGACAACGAAGCGCAGCTCGCCGGCGTGCTGGCCCACGAGATCGGCCATGTGGTGCGCCGTCACCATGTGACAGTGATGCAGAAAAGTGCTGCGCTGTCGGCCGGTGCCCAGATAGCACAACGCGACAATCGCTCGGCGTTGGTGAACAATATGATCGGCACGGGTGCAGAGGTGTTCGCCCGCGGGCTCGACAAAAGCGCGGAGTACGAAGCAGACGCCATAGGCGTGGTGCTGGCGGCACGCGCGGGTTACAACCCGTTTGGTCTGATCGACGTATTGCACAAGCTGGCCGCCCGCGGTGCAGCGGATGGATCACTGGCGCTGCTGTTCAAAACCCATCCGCCGCCGGGTGATCGTCTGGGGCAACTGGGTGAGGCGCTGACGCCGCATCTGGCGCGGTTGCCGGCAGGGAAGAATCCGGATATACGCCGCGTCGCCGCCGGTGCAGGGCCAATGCGTGCGGCGCAGCCGCTACCGGCCGAGGGTGCGCGCGGCCTGACAGCCCAGCAACCCAAGGAACAACCACAGCCGGCGCAGCAACCCAAGGGCGGTCTCGATCCGGGGCAGTTACTGCGCGGCATCTTCGGCCGTTGAGACGGCTGGGCCTGAATCGGTTAAGGCGAGTGCAGTAGCCCCGAAACTCGTATTCAACGCTCTCTTTGCGCAAGGCGCGCCCGCGCTCTGTCCATTGCGCGCCTGATAGTCGCGCGTTTTCGTGCTGCCGCATCCGGTGCGTCGTTTTTGCCGTGCTGCTCCTTGCTGCGGTTAGTGGTGCGCTGCCGGTGTGCAAGGTAACGATCTTTCAGATAAGCAGCAGCCTTGCGCTGTGAAGTGCGGTCGCGCGGCGCCCCCGTCGCCACGATGGCAATGCAATCAACCGGGCAGGGCGGTACGCACAATTCGCACCCCGTGCACTCCGCGGTGATGACGGTATGCATCAGCTGGCGTGCGCCGACTATGGCATCAACCGGACAGGCGGCGAGGCACAGCGTGCAACCGATGCAGGCCGCTTCGTCAATAACTGCAACCGCGGGCGGCAGCGGTGTGCCATGGGCAGTATTCAATGGCATGGCCTCGATGCCGAGGACGGTGGCAAGCTCGGCGATCAGCTCAGCGCCACCCGGCGGACATCGATTGATCGGTGCGGTGGCGGCAGCGACGGCTTCGGCATAAGGCCGGCAACCGCCATAGCCGCACTGACCGCACTGGGTTTGCGGCAGCAGTGCATCTATGGCGTCGGCCTGTGACGGAAGCTGATTCAAGACAATGCTTGTTCCGGCCTGACGCAGGGGAGATCGAGGTCGAGTGCCAGTCCGGCGTGGGTGACGTTGCCGGCAAAAGTCTGCAGCCCCGCGGCCAGATGTGCGTCGTGCGTCACCGCGTCGCGCAGTCCGCGATTTGCGATTTCCAGCGCGTAGGGCAGCGTGGCCTGGGTCAGCGCGAGCGTGGCGGTGCGCGCGACTGCGGCGGGCATGTTGGTGACGCAGTAATGCACGATGCCCTCCTCGACATACAACGGTTCGGTATGGGATGTGGGGCGAGATGTTTCACAGATGCCGCCCTGGTCTATGGCGACATCCACGATCACCGATCCGGCGCGCATGCGTTTCAGATCGGCGCGTGTAATCAGGCGTGGTGCGCGGATGCCGGGCAATAGCACTGCGCCGATCACCAGGTCCTGGGCCGGCAACAGCGCGCGCAGTGTATTGGGCGTGGAAATTGCACTCTTGAGGCGCCCGTCAAAGATTATTTCGAGATGTCTCAGCCGCTCCGTACTGCGATCGAGCAGTGTGACATCGGCACCCAAGCCAATGGCGATACGTGCCGCGCTCTCGCCCACCGTGCCGCCGCCGATGATCAACACCCTGCCGGGCAGCACGCCGGGCACACCGCCGAGCAACACGCCGCTGCCGCCATTGGCCATTTGCAATGCCCATGCACCGACCTGCGGTGCGAGCCGTCCGGCGATCTGGGACATCGGCGTCAGCAGCGGCAGGCTGCCGTGCGCGTCGGTGATGGTTTCGTAGGCGACGCAGGCCGCGCCCGCGGCAAGCATGGCGTCCAGCAGTTCGCGATCCGGTGCAAAATGGTGGTAGCCGTAGAGGATCTGGCCGGACCGGATCAGCGCAAACTCGCTGCGCTGGATCTCCTTGACCTTAATTATCAACTCCGCGGCGTAGACATCTGCCGCGGAGGCGACGACCTTCGCGCCGGCCGCGCCGTAGGCATCGTCGTTGAAGCCGATGCGAACGCCCGCGCGGGTTTCGACCAGCACTTTATGTCCCGCTGCGACCAGTGTCTGCACACCGTCGGGTGTGGCGCCTACCCGGTATTCATGATTCTTGATCTCTCTGGGGATGCCGATCAGCATGAAGCCTTGTCCTTTATCGTGCGCGCACAATCGCGGATCAGGGCTGGACCGCCGTAGACCAGCCCCGTGTAGATCTGTACCAGGCTCGCTCCGGCGGCCATACGTGCTGCCGCATCGCTGCCATTCATAATGCCGCCGACGCCGATGACCGGCAGGGCTCCCGCAAGTGCTGCGGCAAGCTGCGCGGTAATCGCCTGCGCTTGCGTGGTCAGCGGCGCGCCGCTCAGGCCGCCGGCTTCGGCTCCGTGGGGCAGCGCTGAAACAGCGTCCCTGGCAATGGTGGTGTTGGTGGCGATTACGGCATCAATGCCGTGTGTCACCAGCAGCTCAGCGATGACGGCAATCTGCGCCTGATCCAGATCAGGTGCAATCTTCAGCGCCAATGGCACGTGCTTGCCGTGTTGATCCGCGAGGCGCTTGCGCTCGCCGGTCAGAGCTGACAACAGCTGTCCCAATTCGTCGGACTGCTGTAACTGACGCAGATTACTGGTGTTGGGCGAAGAAATGTTGACGGTGATGTAGCTGGCGTGCGCATACACTTTGCGCAGGCAGGCGAGATAATCATCCGCGGCATGCTGCAGCGGAGTATCGAAATTCTTGCCGATATTGATACCGAGTACGCCGCGGTATTGTGCGCGCCTGACATTGGCGATCAGCGCATCCACGCCCAGATTGTTGAATCCCATGCGATTGATGATTGCGCGTGCGGCAGGGAGCCGGAACATCCGCGGGCGGGGGTTGCCCGGCTGGGGGCGCGGTGTGACGGTGCCGATCTCAAGGAAACCGAAGCCCAGCGCGGCCAGCGCATCGATGTAGTCGCCGTTCTTGTCGAGTCCGGCTGCAAGTCCCACCGGGTTGGGGAAGTTGATGCCCATCACCGTTCGCGGTGTTGCTGCGGGGGGCGCTGCAAAAAACTTGATGGCGCCCGTACGCGCGGCCAATTGCAGCGATGCCAGGGTCAGGTGGTGTGCGGACTCGGGGTCCAGTGCAAACAGCAGCGGGCGTAGCAGCTTGTACATGACGGTATTGTACCGGCGTCGCGCACAGGCTCAGAGCTATATAAAATAATTAATTAAAACAACTACTTACGATTATTCCGGGGGTATCCCTGGCGCAACAGGCCGCTGTGTCATCAGCAGCGCATAAAGTCCCACCATGACCAGCCAGCACACCACACCCGCCCACAGCACATGGGATACAAAATGCGCTCCCTGAGCGATGCGCCCGAGCCCGAGCGTCAAACCGGCCAACACCCCTGCCAGCAAAGCCGCACGGGCATAGGCATGGCGGCGTTGGTAATAGGCGGCAAAGTACAAAGCCATCAGCGCGAAGCCGGTCGATGCGTGTCCCGCGGGAAAGCACATGCCCGGCGCATGCTGTGGTTCACGCGTTTCAAACAGATGGGTATAGGGTTCACCGCCGCCGAATTCGACCATATCCCAAGGGCAGGGCCGGTCAGTGAGCTGTTTCATGACAGTTACCGTGAGTGGCGCCAACGCCATGGCCAGCAGCAGGAACAGCAGCAGCCGGCGCCGTTGACGTATCGCCGGAACGAGATAGGTATAAGCCAACGCTGCCCCGATCAAACTGGTAGCCAGTATCACCATGTATTTGGTCCAGCGGTGCATTACGGTATCCAGCAGGAAGGTGTGGCGCAACGGGAACGTCTGTGCTGAGGCATCAAAAAACCAGTGACTGACCGCGCGATCAATACCCGTGCGCTCCATCATGATCAGAACCGCCGCCAGCAATACAGGTGCCAGCAGCCAGCTGCGGGGTATCACCGGCGCAGAGGATGCGACGGCGCTGTCTGGCGCGTGGGGGATGGATGGCAAGGAAATGGTTTTGTGCATGATAGCTATGCATGAGCCGGGCAGAAAGGAAGCGCGGTTCGACGACTATATTGGCAATGCTGTCAATGTAGTGTGAGGACTATGTGAAGCGGCTGTGAAGCCGCCCATTGCGGCTCAGGCCAGAGTCAGCCGGAACGCGGTGCCGCCTCCCGCAGGGGCAGTGACTTCGATGCGCCAGCGGCAGTGATCGCAGGTTCGCTTGACGATGGCGAGTCCGAGGCCGAAGCCGTCGGCGTTGGCAGCGCCCCGGAAATGGCGCTCAAAGAGCAGATCGCGCTGTTCCAGCGGCACGCCGGGTCCGGTGTCGGCAACCGTCAGGGTCTGCGCCTGCCAGTGCACCCGTATGCCGCCCTGCATGGTGAAATGGACGGCATTGCGCAGCAGATTTGTGAGTACCAGATGCAGTGCATGGCGATTGACTGTAAGCATGGTGTCAGGGCTGACTTCGTTGTCGAAGCGCAGTCCCTTGCGTGCGAGATCAGTGCGCCAGGGTTCGATTGCCGCATCGACGCATACGCTGAGGGCGATGGTTTCAAGCTCGTCCATAGCCTGGGCGCGGGCGAGAAAAAGCAACACTTCGATCTGTTCGGTCATACGCTCGGCCGCGGCAGCGATGGCCCCTATGCGCGAGCGAGCTTTGTCCGTCAGCCCAGGCTCGCTCTCCAGCAGTTCGCAGCTGGTGCGGATTGCGGTCAGCGGTGTGCGTAATTCATGGCTCGTGTTGCTGGTGAACTCCTGCTCACGGTCGAGCACTTCACGGATGCGGGTCTGGTAGTTGTCGAAGGCGCGGGCGAGGGCGGCAACTTCGGGATCCTGACCGGCCTGTGTAAGCGGCGCCCGTGGCGCACCGGGATCAAGCATCGCGACACGGGCGGCAAGATCGGTGATCTGCCGGGTGATGAGGCCCGCAATCCAGTAACCGAGCGCGGCAGCGACGACCATGATGGTTGCCAGTGCAAACAGCACCAATTGCTTGAATTGTTGCTCGCGCAGTTCATGCGGTCCGGCGTCGTAGGCGACTATGAAGCGTGTGCCATTGATTTCGCGGATTGAGACATGCTGCTCCTCGATGCCCTGGCCGACTTCATGGACCCCGGCGCCAAGGCTGCGCAGGGCGGCGGGCACCCGTAGCTGGTCGTCGGGTGTACGTACCACGTAATACTGCAGATTGGGGCCGGGTTCTCGCGCGATACCCGGGTTCTCGAGATGGTGCCGGATCAGAAAATCCATTTCCTCACTGACGATCTGATCGACGAGGGCTTCTTCAAGTTCCTCGGATGCCGTGTACAGCGTCAGAGCCAGGGCGGCGACGACGGCAAAGCAGCTGATGGCCACGGCTGCTGCCACGCGCATCCGCAGATCGAGAGTTTTCAATGGCCTCCGGTTTGCAGGCGGTAGCCGATGCCGTGCAGCGTCTCAACGGGATCACTGCCGCCGGCGGCGGTCAGAGCCCGGCGCAGCATGTGCAGGTGGCTGCGCAAGGTGTCGCTGGTTTCCTGAGCCTCGCCCCACACCAGACGCTCGATTTCTTCCCGTCCGACGACCCTTCCGGGTTCGCGCATCAGCAGTTCCAGGATGCGCAGGCATTTGGGCGGCAGTTTGACTTCGTTGCCGGCGAAACGCACAGCCATGGTTTTGGGATCCAGCGTCAACGTGCCGGCTTCCAGCAAGCGGGTGGTGACGCGACCGCTGCTGCGCTTGTGCAAGGCGTGGAGCCGCGCTTCGACCTCCTTCAATGAAAAAGGTTTTATCAGGTAGTCATCAGCGCCGCGCGCAAAACCCTCCAGTTTGTCATCGAGGGTGTCGCGTGCGGTCAGCATCAGTATGGGTGTCTCGATATGCGCCTCTTCGCGCAATTTCCGGGTCAGAGCGAGGCCATCCATGCCCGGCAAACCCAGGTCCAGCACGATGGCGTCGAAGGCCTGGGTGACGGCGAGATGTAGACCAGTGACGCCGTCAGCGGCGGCGTCGATGCTGTGCCCGCGTGATTCCAGGAAATCGTATAGATTCGCCGCGATGGTCGCGTCGTCTTCGATGATCAGGATGCGCACGTTGGGAGCGTAGAGATCAGTCTGATAGTGGCTGCCAACGGTCGTCGCGCAGACCCTCCATGGGCTGGAAGTGGATTTTGTAGGCCATTTTCCGGCTTTGCGCAATCCAGTAACCGAGATACAGATAAGGCAGATCGAGCTGGCGGCAGAATTCGATCTGCCACAGGATGTTGTAAGTGCCGAAACTGGTGCCCGGCATTTCCGGATCAAAGAACGTGTAAACCGATGACACGCCGTCCTGCAGCTGGTCCAGGATGCTGACCATGCGCAGCACCCCATTTTCGCGAAATTCCACCAGCCGGGAATCCACATTGCTTTGCAGCAGGAAGTGCCGGTACTGCTCGCGGCTGTCCTGATCCATGCCGCCGCCGGCGTGGCGCTGAGCCTGGTAGCGCAGATAGAGCGCGTAATGTTCCGGATTGTATTTAAGGTCGAACATGCGCGATTCCAGCGCCGAGTGGCGGTTCCATGTGCGGCGCTGAGTCCGGCTGGCGCGGAATTTCTCGGTGACCACCCGTACCGGCACACAGGCACGGCAGTGATCGCAGTGCGGACGGTAGGTGAAAGCACCGCTGCGGCGGAATCCGGCGCGTACCAGCTCGCTGTAAACGGGGCTGTCTATCAGATGGCTGGGTGTAGCGACCCTCGACCGTGCCAGCCGATCGGGCAGATAGCTGCACGGGTACGGCGCAGTTGCATAGAACTGCAGTACCGAAAGCGGAAAGTCTGAAAGGTAAGTCACTGCCGTGCGCTCATGTCTACAGTTTCATGTCACCAGGTCATTGTCAAAACGCCAGACTTTGGCGGTTGAGGGGTAGTTTACCAATATCGCCAGCTGCCGCGAAAATTCGCTGCGGGGCATCTCACGCGCCCCGAAGCGGGCGAGGTGCGCGGTGTTCATCTGACAGTCGATCAGACCGAATTGCCAGCGTTCCAACTGGCGTACAAGATGAGTCAGTGCAATTTTCGAGGCATCAGGTGAGCGCGCAAACATCGACTCGCCGTAGAAGGCGCGGCCCAGCGCTATGCCATAAAGCCCGCCGGCCAGTTCACCGTCGATCCAGGTCTCAACCGAATGTGCATGTCCGTGCCGGTGCAGTTCGCAATAGGCCGTAATCATGTCCGGCGTGATCCAGGTGCCCGGATCATCGCCGCGCGGCGCGGCGCAGGCAAGCATGACGGATTCAAAAGCGGTATCAGTGCGGATTTCGTAATCATGCCGGCGCAGACGCTTGAGCAGCGAGCGTGGCATGCGGAGCTCGGCAGGAATTAGCACCATCCGTGGGTCGGGACTCCACCACAACAGCGGCTGGTTCCTGCCGTACCAGGGGAATATGCCGCGGCGGTAGGCTGTCAGCAGTCTGTCGGGCGACAGGTCTGCGCCGGCTGCCAGCAACCCGTTGGGTTCTGCCAGCGCCGCTTCCAGCGGTGGAAAATCGTCGCTGCCTTCAAGCCATGGAATCATGTCCGCTATTCTAAAATCCCGCCGTCGCGCAGGTAGTTACTTGATGTAGATCAATTCGTGCTGCTGAGGGTGCGCATAGCATGAACTTGCACAAATCAAACCACAAGGAGCAGTAAATGTATCGCTGTGCATGCTCGTCCAGGCTGAAGGCGGTGATACCGGGATGACAGCTGAAACGCAGGTTTCGGCGCTTCCCGCCACGGCGGATTCCTCGTCCGGGTGCTTTCATTGCGGATTGCCATTGGATGCGGATTTTTCCCGGTAATGCTGGATGAAGTCGAACACAGCTCATCTTGCCACGCTCGGCATGTCAGTATCATAACTAGCAGTAGTACCCAATGCACTGCGCCTGCTGCGCACGTAACGCTAGTATGGATATTCTCTATCTGCTGATTCCGCAGTCATTGGTGCTGGTATTTCTCATTAGCGGCGTATTCTGGTAGGGCGCTGCGCAGTGGACAGTTTGAGGATCATGAAGGGCCCGCGCACCGTATTCTGATGGATGATGACGACCGCCCGGGGTAACATGGGAAAATTATAGATTGTTGAGGCCGTCGGGGCCGTCGGGAATTCAGCGCGTGTCAGTTATTCTCCCCCAACCGCGTTTAAGCGGAAAACTGTTCTGGATAGCCATCAGCTCCCTGGTGGTGGCGCTGACGGCTGTCGGATTTACTTTGTATGAGTCATGGAAGCTCGAAGGTGGCGCCGCCGTAATCAATGACATGGGCAGTGAACGCATGCGTTCATACCGCATTGCCTATTTACTGGCGGAAAGTTTGCGTGGGGATGATCCGGCCGTGCGCCAACAGATTCACGCCGAAATGCGCCGTTTCGAAGATGTGCTGGCGGGACTCAAAGCAGGTGATCCGGTGCGACCGCTGGTGCTGCCGCGTGATCCTGAAATCCTCGCTGAACTCGATGCTGTCGAGAAGCACTGGTTCAGTACAGTCAAGCCGCTGATGGAGCGAATTATTGCAGCGGCAGGTACGGCACGCAGCGAACACATGAATATATTGCGTACTGAAATTGACTCGTTTGTGGCGCACATTGACCAAGTGGTGCGTCTTACCGAGGCAAATAACGCACGAAATATAGCAATCCTGCGCTATATGCAGTTCGGCCTGATCGCACTGGCGCTGGTCGGCACCGTAACACTGATTTACCTGATGTTCATGCTGGTGGTGCGACCCGTGATCAGTCTGGCGGATGGCATGCAACGCATGACTGCAGGTGAATTCGGCGTGCGCGTGCCGGTGGAAACACAGGATGAATTTGGTGATCTCGCCGAAGGTTTCAATCGCATGGCAGGCCGGTTGCAGGAATCGTATGCCACTCTGGAAGAGCGTGTAGCTGAGAAAACCGTCGATCTGGCGGCGCGCAATCGTGAGTTGGCGGCATTGTACGAGGTTGCTCGTTTGCTCAACGAGCCGGCTGCTGCTGATGAGTTGTGTCGTGGATTCCTGCGTCGAATGATGGCCTTGCATAGTGCGGCTGGCGGTGCGGTGCGTTTATTCGATACGGATACCCGCCAACTGCATCTTTATGCGCACGAAGGTTTGACTAGTGAATTTGCCTCTGAGGAGCGCTGCATCGATATGGGTGAATGTCTGTGCGGTGCGGCGGCGCAGATGAATCGAAGCGCGGTGGATGTGCTGGATGACATTGCGCCCAATGTGGCGGTTGACTGTCGCAAGGCGGGTTACCGCACCGTGACGATTTTCCCAATCCGGTTGAAACGCGAACTGCTGGGAATATTTAATCTCTATTTCACGTCGCCACATGCGATCAGCCCAGAGGATCGCGAGCTGCTCGAAGCACTCGGACAGCATCTGGCGGTGGCAATCGAGAATCAGCGTTTGGCGTCGCGTGATCGTGAGCTTGCAGTGTACGAGGAGCGTAGCCTGCTTGCCCGCGAACTGCATGATTCGATAGCGCAGTCGCTGGCATTTCTGAACATTCAGGTGCAGTTGCTTGAAGACTCATTGCGGCGAGACGCCCGCGACGAAATTGCGGAAGTGCTGGCAAACATTCGCGAAGGAGTACAGGAAAGCTACGATAATGTGCGGGAGCTGCTGGTGCATTTCCGTGCCCGCGTAAAGCAGGACGAAGACGTCGGCACTGCATTGCAGCGGATGCTGGTGCGATTCGGAGCCCAGTCAGGGCTGGAGACGGATTTTTCTGATACTGGAACGGGAGTTCCGCTGCACGCAGAGATCCAGTTGCAGGTGCTGCACATACTGCAGGAGGCGCTTTCCAATGTACGCAAGCATGCAAAAGCCACTCATGTCAGGCTGGCTGTGCATCGTGATGCGGACTACCGCTTTTCCGTAACCGATGACGGCTGCGGTTTTGATGCGGAGGCGACGCTGGAAATCGCAGAATCGCATATTGGTCTGCGCATAATTCAGGAGCGTGCGCAGCGCATCAGTGCGCGTATCGAATTACAGTCGCAGCCGGGATATGGAACGACGGTCGCGCTGATATTGCCGGTGGGGCAGGGGGTAGACGGTAGTACAGTTGCGCTTCACAAGGTGCCTGCATGAACGTGACTCTGACATGAACGAAAAGCTTAAGGTTTTGCTGGTTGATGATCACAAGCTGTTCCGCAGCGGCGTGAAGGCGCTGCTCGCGCGGCAACCGGACCTTGAGGTGGTTGGAGAGGCTGCGGATGGAATTGATGGTGTCAAGCAGGCACGTCAGCTCAACCCTGATGTTGTGCTGCTCGATCTGGATATGCCGGGGGTTTCCGGACTCGAAGCCGTGCGTACCTTGACTGAAGAACTGCCGCAGACGCGGGTGCTGATGCTGACTGTATCGGAAGATGCAGAAGATCTGCTGGATACGCTGCGCGCTGGTGCTGCCGGATATTTGCTGAAGAACATTGATACCGAATATTTTGTGGATGCGATCCGGCGGGCGGCGTCAGGGGAGTCGGTCGTATCGCCGGAAATGACCGGGAAGCTGGTCGCGGGCCTGAAGCGCAAGGAGTCCACTACGTTGCCGGACAAAGCACGGCTCAGTGCGCGTGAGCGGGAAATACTCGTGGTGATTGCGCGCGGCGCCAGCAACAAGGAGATCGCGCGCGAGTTCGAGCTGGCCGAGAGTACTGTGAAAATCCATGTGCAGAACATACTGCGCAAGCTCAATCTGACCAGCCGGGTTCAGGCAGCGGTATATGCCGTTGAGCACGGAATATCAGAAAAAATATAATTAAAACAATTAGTTATGCCCTGCCCTTGCTGACCACCGTCGCCGGGCCATTCTGAATAATTACAAACGGGCTAGTTCAAACGGACTAGCCGTCACCATTACCTAGTTCCTCTGCCGGATCCCGGTTGCCCGTCTGGAGAATGGTTGTCCGGGCGGGCGCTGCGTATCTTCACTCACAAGACTTCGATGGGAGTGAAGATGGTCAGCCAAAACTACAAAGCCTGGTCTGTTGTGAGCGCGAGCACCTTTGCGTTCACCGTCTGTTTCATGGTCTGGATGATGTTTGCCGTGATCGGTATTCCGATCAAGAAGACTCTGGATCTGAACGAAACGCAATTCGGAATACTGGTGGCGTTACCGGTGCTCACCGGCTCGCTGTTCCGACTGCCCGTAGGCATGTGGACCGACAAATATGGCGGGCGCATCGTGTTTTTCATCCTGATGGTTTCCACCATCATCCCGATCTGGTTGATTTCTGCTGGAACCAAATATTGGCATTACCTGGTGACCGGGCTGTTTGTAGGGATTGCGGGCGCATCGTTCACTGTCGGCATCGCTTATTGCGCGCGCTGGTTCCCGAAGGAGCGCCAGGGTCTGGCCATGGGTATTTTTGGCGCTGGCAATACTGGTGCAGCAATAACCAAACTCGTTGCGCCGACCATCGTAGTGGCTTACGGCTGGACCATGGTGCCGAAGGTCTATGCGGTGCTGATGGCGGTGACGGTCATTATTTTCTGGATGTTTACCTACACCGACCCTGATCACAGTTCGGGCAAAACAACCGTAACCGTCCGTGAGCAGTTGCAGGCACTGAAGGACCCGACCGTCTGGCGCTACAGCCAGTACTATTCCATTGTGTTCGGCGGCTATGTTGCGCTGTCGCTGTGGATGACCAAGTACTACATCACCGAATACGGTTTTGATCTGCAGCTGGCGGCATTGCTGGCTGCTGCATTCAGCGTTCCGGGCGGTGTGCTGCGTGCGGTCGGTGGCTGGTTCTCCGACAAATTCGGCGCACATACCGTGACCTGGTGGGTGTTGTGGGTTGCTCTGGTATGCCTGTTTTTCCTCTCGTATCCGCAGACCAGTGTGACCATACAAACCGTGACCGGGCCGGCGACTTTTAATGTTGGGCTCAATTCGGTGGTGTTTACCATCCTGATGTTTACCATGGGCATTGCCTTTGCCATCGGCAAGGCATCGGTCTTCAAATACATCTCTGACGATTATCCCAAGAATATCGGCGTGGTTTCAGGTGTGGTGGGTCTTGCCGGCGGCATGGGCGGATTCATTCTCCCGATCATGTTCGGCGTGCTGGTCGATCTGACCGGTGTGCGCTCGTCGGCCTTCATGCTGATGTTCGGCGTCGTCTGGGTATCGCTGATGTGGATGTACTTCAAGGAGGTGCGTCCGATGGGCATCGAGCGGGCCAAACAGCATCCCGAACCCGCGCACTTCACCTGAAAACGCAGGGCATCCGCAATGATTGCTCATACGCCGCCGCACTTTTACAAGGAACTGTGATGAATGCTCAAGCAGGTGTGACCAAGCCAAAGATAGGCAGCGTGCTGCAGATCTGGACGCCGGAGGACAAGGCGTTCTGGGCGCGTGAGGGAAAAGCTATCGCTAACATCAATCTGTGGATCTCGATTCCGGCGCTGCTGCTGGCATTTGCGATCTGGATGGTGTGGAGCGTGGTGGTGGTGAATTTGCCAAACATTGGATTCAAGTTTTCAACCAATCAGCTGTTCTGGCTGGCTGCGCTGCCTGCTCTGTGTGGTGCAACGCTGCGTATTTTTTATTCGTTCATGGTGCCGATATTCGGTGGCCGCAAGTGGACTGCGGTTTCCACCGCGTCATTGTTGCTGCCGGCGCTGGGCATCGGTTTTGCCGTCCAGGATCCGACGACGAGTTATCCGACCTTTATCGTACTTGCGCTGTTATGCGGCTTTGGCGGTGGCAATTTTGCCTCCAGCATGGCCAACATCAGTTTCTTTTTTCCCAAGGAGCGCAAAGGTTCGGCACTTGGGCTGAACGCCGGGCTGGGCAACCTCGGCGTCTCGACGGTGCAGTTCGTGGTGCCGCTGGTGATCACCGCCGGGGTCTTCGGAATGCTGGGTGGTGAACCACAGATCTGGGCCAAGGGTGCTGAGACCAAACAGATGTGGCTGCAGAACGCGGGCTTCATCTGGGTGCCGTTTATCCTGGTCGCGACCATTGCCGCATGGTTTGGCATGAATGATATCGCCAGCGCCAGGGCTTCGTTCTCCGAGCAAGCCATAATTTTCAAGAGCAAGCACAACTGGCTGATGTGCTGGCTGTATCTGGGCACCTTCGGCTCGTTCATTGGCTACTCGGCGGGTTTTCCGTTGTTGATCAAGTCACAATTTCCGGAAGTGAATGCATTGACTTATGCGTTCCTTGGCCCGCTGGTTGGCGCCGCAATACGTCCGTTTGGTGGCTGGTTGTCTGACAAGATGGGTGGCGCGCCGGTCACGTTCTGGAATTTCATCGCGATGGCAATCGCCGTGGTAGGCGTGCTTTATTTCCTGCCCAAAGGTGCAGGCGGTGCCATGGCTTTGCCGTGGGGACCGGCAGCCGGCAACTTCTATGGCTTTCTCGCCATGTTCATGCTGCTGTTCCTGACCACCGGCATTGGCAACGGATCCACTTTTCGCATGATTCCGGTGATTTTCATGACTGAACGCCTGAAGGCCGCGGAAGGCAAAAGTGCTGCGGACAAAGAGCAGGCGGTGAAAGACGCCAACAAAGAGGCGGCGGCAGTACTCGGGTTCACCTCCGCGATCGGCGCCTATGGTGGATTCTTCATTCCCAAAAGTTACGGTTCGTCGATTGCGATGACCGGCGGACCCGAAGCGGCGCTCTACCTGTTCATCTTCTTTTATGTCACCTGCATCGTGATGACCTGGTGGTATTACTCGAGGAAGAACGCGGAAATGCCGTGCTGAGGAGCGTATCGAAATGAACAACGACCACTGCTGTAATTGCATGTTTCGTCTTGCTGCGAGACACGCCCACTTCCCACGTACCACGAGGTGCATATGAGCCATTTTCTTGACCGACTGAACTATTTCGCCAACCCGAAGGAATCCTTTGCTAAAGGATATGGCGTGACAACCGGGGAAGACAGGACCTGGGAAGACGCTTACCGCAATCGTTGGGCACACGACAAGATTGTGCGCTCCACCCACGGCGTGAACTGCACCGGTTCGTGTTCGTGGAAAATTTACGTCAAGGGCGGCATCGTCACCTGGGAGACCCAGCAGACCGACTACCCGCGTACCCGTTGGGATATGCCCAATCACGAGCCGCGCGGCTGTGCCCGGGGCGCCAGCTACAGCTGGTATCTCTACAGCGCGAACCGGGTGAAGTACCCGTTGGTGCGCGGCCGTTTGTTGAAGAGCTGGCGCGAAGCGCGCATGGATAAGAATCCGGTGGACGCCTGGGCGTCCATCGTCGAGTCGGATGCCAAACGGCGCGATTATCAGAGCGTGCGCGGACTTGGCGGATTCGTGCGCTCAGGATGGGACGAAATCAACGAAATCGTCGCTGCGGCCAACGTCTACACGATCAAGAAACACGGCCCGGACCGTGTGATCGGCTTCTCGCCGATACCCGCGATGTCGATGGTCAGCTACGCCGCAGGCAGCCGTTATCTGTCGCTGATCGGCGGTGTATGCATGAGTTTCTATGACTGGTATTGCGATCTGCCGCCGGCCAGCCCGCAGGTTTGGGGAGAGCAGACCGATGTGCCCGAATCAGCCGACTGGTACAACAGCAGCTACATCATTGCCTGGGGCTCGAATGTGCCGCAGACGCGCACGCCGGACGCGCATTTTTTCACCGAAGTGCGTTACAAAGGCACCAAGACCGTTGCGGTGACACCGGATTATTCCGAGGTGGCCAAGCTCTCCGACATCTGGTTGCATCCCAAGCAGGGTACTGACGCGGCTGTGGCCATGGCCATGGGGCACGTGATCCTGAAAGAGTTCTACTTCGACAAACGCAGCGAGTATTTTGACGATTACGCACGTCGCTATACCGATCTGCCCATGCTGGTGACGTTGAAGGAGCAGGTACTGGAGAACGGCGTGAAAGTGATGGTGCCGGACCGCTATGTCCGTGCATCGGATTTCGAGGATCAGCTCGGCCAGACCAATAATCCGGAATGGAAAACCGTTGCCATCGATACTACCGGCAAAGTCGTTCTGCCCAATGGTGCGATCGGATTCCGCTGGGGCGCTGATGGCCGTGCCGATCAGGGGCAGTGGAACCTGGAGGCGAAGGAAGCGCATCACGGCACCGACGTCAAGCTCAAGCTGTCGCTGCTGGAAGGCGATGCAGCCGACAAGGAAACAGCCAAGGTTGGCTTCCCGTATTTCGGCGGTATTGTCAGCGAGCATTTCAAGAACAACGTGTTGAGCGGTGAGAATGGTGATGTGTTGGTGCGTACGGTGCCGGTGCAGCGTATTGCCATCGGCAACGCCGGCGACAAACATGAAGTGCTGGTAGCCACCGTATTCGACCTGCAGGCGGCGAATTACGGCGTGGCGCGCGGTCTGCCGGGCGAGCTGGCGGCGACCAGTTACGACGACGACACGCCTTACACGCCGGCATGGCAGGAACGCATTACCGGAACGCCGCGTGACCAGGTGATCGCCGTAGCGCGCCAGTTTGCCGACAATGCCAACAAGACCCATGGCAGATCGATGGTCATTATCGGCGCGGCGATGAATCACTGGTACCACAGCGACATGAACTATCGTGGCATCATCAACATGCTGATGATGTGTGGTTGCATCGGCAAGAGCGGCGGCGGCTGGGCGCACTACGTGGGTCAGGAAAAGCTGCGGCCGCAAACCGGCTGGACTCCACTGGCTTTTGCACTCGACTGGGTACGTCCGCCGCGGCAGCAGAACAGCACCAGTTTTTTCTATGCGCACACTGACCAGTGGCGCTCCGAGAAGCTGGGTGTTTCGGAAGTGCTCTCGCCACTGGCGGACAAGAAGGAGTTCGGCGGCAGCATGATCGACTACAACGTGCGTGCCGAGCGCATGGGCTGGCTGCCTTCAGCGCCGCAACTGAAGACCAATCCGCTGCAGGTGGTGCGCGATGCGCAGGCGGCAGGGGCGGACCCGAAAGATTACGCCGTCAAGGCGCTGAAGAGCGGCTCACTGAAAATGAGCTGCGAAGACCCGGACCATCCCGACAACTGGCCGCGCAACCTGTTCGTCTGGCGTTCCAACCTGCTGGGATCCAGCGGCAAGGGCCATGAATATTTTCTCAAGCATCTGTTGGGCACCAGCCACGGCGTGCAGGGCAAGGATCTGGGCGTCGACGACGCCAAGCCGCAGGAAGTGGTTTGGCACGACAAGGCGCCGGAAGGCAAGCTGGACCTGCTGGTTACCCTCGATTTCCGCATGAGCACGACGTGCTTGTATTCGGACATCGTATTGCCGACTGCCACTTGGTACGAGAAAAATGATCTCAATACCAGTGATATGCATCCTTTTATCCATCCGCTGTCCACCGCGGTGGATCCGGCCTGGCAATCGAGGAGTGACTGGGACATCTACAAGGGCTTCGCGCAGAAGTTCAGCGAAGTCTGTGTCGGTCATCTGGGCGTCGAGAAAGAACTGGTACTGACGCCTCTGATGCACGATACGCCGGGCGAACTGGCTCAGCCGTTTGAGGTGAAGGACTGGAAGCGCGGCGAAGTGGAGTTGATCCCGGGTAAAACGGCGCCGCAGATGACTGTGGTCGAGCGTGATTACCCGAATGTCTACAAGCGCT